>NZ_WWIC01000365.1:0-41456 GCF_009872555.1 Streptomyces sp. SID5643 | reverse complement strand
GCGGCGGGCGGCCCGGGCAGCGCGGCGGGAGCCGGAGCCGGAGCCGGTTCTCCCGAGGCCGCGGCCGTCGGCTGCGGCAGGAGGTCCCCCGCAGGCGTCGCGGCGTTCGGTTCGGCCTGCGGCGCACCGGTCAGCGCGTCGTTCACCGAGGGGACACGGCCCAGCTGGGTCAGGATCACCGGCGCGGAGATGCCGACCACGAGGGCCGCGTAGGCGCCGCTGATCTGACCCGTGGTGCCGAAGAGCACCGCTGCGCCCGCACCCATCGCGCTGTGCACGACGGCCGCGATCGAATCACCGACGGGGTCGAAGTACTGCTGGAATCGCGGCGGCTCCCCCTCCTGGGCCGGGGATGACCGGCGGTGGCCCCGCCGGTCCGTGTGCCAGTCGAGGAAGCGGGTGTAGACGTCCAGCAGCCCGCGGAGCACGCCGCCTGCCGCTCCCAGCAGGATCAGCGTCGGCACGTCCACGGTCCCCCCGGGCGTATCGGACGACTGGTTCCGGCCCTCGGAACCGCGTCCCGAGCGTAGGGCCCGTGGCGAAGGTATGGAAAGGGCCCTGGTCGTCACCTGTACAGCGCCGGCTTCTCCACCAGCTCGACCTCCACCCGGCCGCCGTCCTCCAGCGCCCGGACCCCCGCCTCGCACACCGCCGCCGCGGCGTAGCCGTCCCAGCTGCTCGGGCCGGTGACCTCGCCACGGCGGGTGGCGTCGATCCAGGTCTGGATCTCGCGGTCGTAGGCCGTCTCGAAGCGTTCGGTCCAGTCCTGGGCGATGGTGCCGCCCCAGCGGCCGGCCATGTTGGTGACCAGGGCGTGGCCGTCGCCGATGCGGGCGGTGCCGCGTTCACAGACGACCTCGGCCTGGACCTGGTAGCCGAAGCCGCAGTTGACGAAGATCTCGACGTCGCTGAGGGCGCCGCCATCGGTCTCGAAGACGACGAACTGGGGGTCCTGAAGGGCCTCCGGGGCGCTGGCCGAGGGGGTGGGGCGCAGCACCGTGACGGCGGTGATCTCGTGGCCCAGCAGCCAGCGGGTCGCGTCGGCCTCGTGGGCGACGGAGTCGCTGATCAGCATGGAGCTGGTGAAGAAGGGCGGGCTGGCAACGTTGCGGTGCCGGTTGTGCAGCATGAGCGGACGGCCGAGCTGACCCGTCGTCAGCAGGGCCTTCAGCTTGGCGTACTCGGGATCGTAACGGCGCATGAAGCCGACCTGGACCCGGCGGTGGCCGAGGCGCTGTTCGGCTTCGAGGACGCGCAGGGCGGAAGCCGCGTCGGGGGTGAGCGGCTTCTCGCACAGGACGGGCAGATCGTGCTCGAAGGCGGCGAGCAGGGTGGCTTCGTGGGCCGGGCCGGGTGAGGCGATCAGGACGGCGTCGACGCCGGGCGCCGCCATCGCGGCCGCCGGGTCGGTGTGGGCGGTGCAGCCGTCGACACGGGCGGCGACGGCCTTCGCGCGCTCCGCGTCGACGTCCACGACGGCCGTCACCCGCGCTCCGCTGGTGACTTCGTGGATGCGGCGCACATGGTCGGCGCCCATCCTTCCGGTACCGATGACCGCGACTCCGAGGGGGGCGCGCTCCGTCATGGCCGTCCTTTCGGGTCGTCAGGCGCCGCAGGACCGCAGGAACTTGCGGGTGCGCACCGCGATCGGCAGCGGCTTGTCCGGCTCGCAGGGGTACATGTCCTGCTCGACGATGGCGAAGAGGTCCACGCCCAGCTTCTGCGCGGCCGTCAGGACGGGGCCCAGCTCCGGGACACCGGCGGGCGGTTCGCACATCACGCCGCGCGCGACGGCCGGGCCGAACGGCACCTCGTTCTTGACGACGTCCGCGAGGATCTCCGGGTCGACCTGCTTGAGGTGCAGGTAGCCGATGCGCTCGCCGTAGGTCTCGATCAGCTTGACGCTGTCGCCGCCGCAGTAGGCGTAGTGCCCGGTGTCCAGGCAGAGGTTGACCGCGCCGGAGTCGGTCGAGTCGAGGAACCGCTCGACGTGCTCCTCGGTGTCGATGTGGGTGTCGGCGTGCGGGTGGACGACGATGTCCAGGCCGTACTTGTCCTTCACCTCGCGGCCGAGGCGCTCCATGCCGGTGGTGAGGTTGCGCCACTGCTCGGTGGTGAGCTCCGGCGCCTCCAGGATCTCGGCGGTCTTGTCGTCGCGCCAGAAGGACGGGATGACGACCAGGTGCTTGGCGTCCATGGCCTGGGTGAGGGCGGCGACGTTGCTCACCTGCTCCCAGGTGGAGTCCCACTCGGAGGGGCCGCGGTGCAGTCCGCAGAAGATGGTGCCGGCGGAGACCTTCAGGTTCCGCTTGGTCACCTCGTCGGTGAGCCGGGCCGGGTCGGTCGGCAGGTAGCCGTACGGGCCGAGTTCGATCCAGGAGTAGCCGGCCTCGGCGACCTCGTCGAGGAAGCGTTCCCAGGGCACCTGCTGGGGGTCGTCGGGGAACCAGACGCCCCAGGAGTCGGGGGCGGAGCCGACCCGGATGCGGTCGAGCGCGTGGGCCATGTCAGGACTTTCCTTCCGAGGACGTGGCTGCGGGAGCGGTGAGGTCCCCCTCTTCGGGGAGCCCTTCGACGTCGACGCCGCGGACCTGCGCCAACTCGTGCTTGAGGGAGGCGAGTTCTGCGCCGCCGGCCATGTGGTTGGTCAGCTCTTCGAGGGAGACGTCGCTGCGGGAGGCGGACAGTTCCATGGTGCCCAGGCGCAGGACGCTGAAGTGGTCGCCGACCATGTAGGCGTGGTGGGGGTTGTGGGTGATGAAGATGACGCCCAGGCCCTTCTCGCGGGCGGCGGCGATGTACTTCAGGACCACGCCGGACTGCTTGACGCCGAGGGCGGCGGTCGGCTCGTCCAGGATGAGGACGCGGGCACCGAAGTAGACGGCGCGGGCGATGGCCACGCACTGGCGCTGGCCGCCGGAGAGCGTGCCGATGGGCTGCTCCATGTCGTCCAGGACGATGCCCATGTTGCGCAGCTCTTCGTCCGCGGTCCTCTTCATCTGCTCGATGTCGAGTCGGCGCAGCGGCCAGGGGCCCTTGGTCAGCTCGGAGCCGAGGAAGAAGTTGCGCCACACCGGCATCAGCGGGACGACCGCGAGGTCCTGGTAGACGGTGGCGATGCCCTTGTCGAGAGCCTCGCGCGGGGTGGAGAAGCGCACCGGTTCGCCGTCGACGAGGAACTCGCCCTCGGTGTGCTGGTGCAGCCCGGAGATGATCTTGATGAGGGTGGACTTGCCGGCGCCGTTGTCGCCGAGGACGCAGGTCACCTTGCCGGGGTGTACCTCCAGGCTCACGCCGTGCAGGGCGCGGATGTTGCCGTAGGACTTGCCGGCTCCGCGGAGTTCGACGAGGGGACGCTCGCCGGCGGGCGGGGTGTCTTCGAGGACGGCCCCGTGGGTGCCGGTTTCTTTGCTGGTCATCGCGGTCACCTCCGGGTCGCCGTGCGCTGGACCCACAGATTGATGAGAACGGCGCCCAGGAGCATCACGCCGAGGAAGGCCTTGAACCAGTCCGGGTTCCAGCCGGCGTAGACGATGCCCTGCTGCACCATGCCGAACATGAAGGCGCCGAAGACCGGGCCGATCGCCGAGCCGTAGCCGCCGGTGAGCAGGCAGCCGCCGATGACGGCGGCGGCGATGTAGATGAGCTCCTGGCCCACGCCCTCGCCGGACTGCACGGTGTTGAAGGAGAACAGCTGGTGCATGCCGACGAACCAGGCGCCGAAGCCGACCAGCATGAACAGGGAGATCTTGGTGAAGGTCACCGGCACGCCGACGGCCCGCGCGGAGTGCTTGTTGCCGCCGACGGCGAAGATCCAGTTGCCGTACTTGGTGCGCAGCAGCACCCAGGTGGCGAGGGCGGCGAACACCAGCCAGTACACCACCGTGATCTTGACGTTCACCCCGCCGACCTCGAACGACGAGGCGAAGATCTTCTGCGCCTGGGCGAAGCCGTCCATGTCGCTGATGTCGTCGGTGGCCACGTTGCCCGTGACCAGCTTGGTGATCGCCAGGTTCACGCCCTGGAGGATCAGGAACGTCCCCAGGGTGACGAGGAAGCTGGGCAGGCCGGTCTTGACCAGCAGCCAGCCGTTGAAGGCGCCGATCGCGAGGGACACGATCAGGGCGACGATCACGCCCACCCAGACGTTCAGGGTCAGCTGGTAGCTGAGCATCGACGCGGTCAGCGCCGAGGTGATCACGGCGACACCGGCGGAGAGGTCGAACTCGCCGCCGATCATCAGCAGGGCCACGGGCAGCGCCATGATCCCGATGGTCGACGACTGGTACAGGATGTTCGCCATCGAGCTGCCGTCACGTACCGGCGGCGCGGCGATCAGGAAGAACACGAGCACCGCGACGGCGCCCAGGAACACCCCGACCTCGGGCCTGGCCAGCAGCCGCAGCGCCAGCGGGCGCCGCCGCGTCCGGCCGTCGGACTGCTTCTGGCCGGGGGCCGGCGGTGTTTCCACCGCCGGCGTGGCCTGCTGGGTCATGCTCATCACCGGGTGCCCTTCGCGGCGAACTCCCCGATCGCGTCGACGTTGGACTTGTCGACGAAGGCCGGGCCGGTCAGCACGGGCTGCTCACCGCCGCCGCTGTAGTTGCCGTTGTTCTTGTAGAGCCACAGGCCGTCGACGGCCAGGTAGCCCTGGAGGTAGGGCTGCTGGTCGACGGCGAACTGGATGTCGCCGGCCTTGATGGACTTGATCAGGTCCTTGTTGAGGTCGAAGGTGGCGATCTTCGCCTTGCTGCCGGCGTCGCCGGCCGACTGCACGGCCGTCAGCGCGAAGGGGGCGCCGAGGGTGACGACGTAGTCGATGGAGGGGTCCTGCTTCAGCTTGGCGGTGATCGTCGACTTCACGGACGGCATGTCGGTGCCGTTGACGTTCTGCGGGTCGACCTTGCCGTCGAAGGTCTTCGCCACGCCGTCGCAGCGCTGGGTGAGGCCGACGTTGCCCTGCTCCTGCATGACGCACAGGACGTGCTTGGCGCCGACCTCGTTGAGCTTCTTGCCGAAGGCCTCGCCGGCGACGGACTCGTCCTGGCCGAAGAACTCCAGCAGGTTGAGCTTCTTCCAGTCACTCAGGCCGGAGTTGAGGCCGACCACGGGTATGCCGGACTTCTCCGCCTTGCCTATGACGCCCTTGAGGGCGTCCGGCTTGGCGAGGGTGACGGCGATGCCGTCGACCTTCTGGTCGATCGCGTTCTGGACGAGGTTGGCCTGGTTGCCGGCGTTCGGGTCGGCCGAGTAGATGAGCTTGATGTTGTCCTTGGCGGCCGCGGCCTCGGCGCCCTTGCGGACGGTGTCCCAGAAGGTGTCGCCGGGCGCCTGGTGCGTGACCAGGGCGACGGTCATGCGGGGCGTGGTCGCCTTGCCCGCCGACGCGTCCGCCGCGCCTTCCTCGGACTTCTTGCCTCCGGAACTGCTGGAGCAGCCGGCGAGGGTCAGGGCCGCTGCCGCGGCCACGGCGACGACGGGCGCGAACCTGCGGGAGCGGGGGTGAGAAGAGCGGTCCATCTTTCCTGGCACCTCACTGTGCTACTGCGGGGGAAAGGAAGGGATCACGAAGGGATCCGTGGTCCCGGAGCCTTACGGAGTCCGGATCATGATGCCGCAAACCGACTGTTGCGATGGCACGGGATACAAGTCGCTGCCACGCCCGCTGTCAATACTTTGTTAAGACATCATTTCACAAGCAGGTCCGAATGTAAGTACAAACTATTGACAGCGCCGCCCTCCGCGACCTACACCTGGGGGGCGGCAGGTCCCGTGGATCCACGCCCCCACCGTGGCAGGGCGCCCCGGGACCCGCATCCCCAGCTTCCCGAGGAGGTCGCGCATGGCCGAGCCAGCCCAGTATTTCGATGTGATCACGATGGGCCGCATCGGGGTCGACCTCTACCCCCTCCAGGCCGGCGTCCCGCTGGAGCAAGTGGAGACGTTCGGGAAATTTCTGGGAGGTTCCGCGGCCAATGTGGCGGTCGCCGCCGCCCGCCTCGGACGCCGTGCGGCGGTGATCACACGCACCGGCGACGACCCCTTCGGCACCTATCTGCACGAGGAGCTCAAGGGCTTCGGCGTCGACGACCGCTGGGTCACCCCGGTCGGCGCGTACCCGACGCCGGTCACGTTCTGCGAGATCTTCCCGCCGGACGACTTCCCGCTCTACTTCTACCGCCGCCCCAAGGCGCCGGACCTGGAGATCCACACCGACGAGCTGGACTTCTTCGCCATCCGGGGAGCCCGCATCTTCTGGATCACCGGCACCGGCCTGAGCGAGGAGCCGAGCCGCTCCGCCACCCTCGCCGCCCTCAAGGCCCGTGACAGGGCGGGCACCACCGTCTTCGACCTCGACTGGCGGCCCATGTTCTGGCGCGACCCCGAGGAGGCCCGCCCGTACTACCGCGAGGCCCTGCGGCACGCCACGGTCGCCGTCGGCAACCTCGACGAGTGCGAGATCGCCACCGGCGTGCGCGAGCCGCAGGCCTGCGCGGACGCGCTGCTGGCGGCCGGCGTGGAGCTGGCCGTCGTCAAGCAGGGCCCCAAGGGCGTCCTGGCCGTGCACCGCGACGGCACCCGGGCCGAGGTGCCGCCGGTGCCCGTCGACGTGTTCAACGGCCTGGGCGCGGGCGACGCCTTCGGCGGCTCGCTCTGCCACGGTCTGCTCGCCGGCTGGGACCTGGAGAAGACCATGCGCCACGCCAACGCCGCCGGCGCCCTCGTCGCCTCGCGCCTCGCCTGCTCCTCCGCGATGCCCACCGAGTCGGAGGTCGCGGACCTCCTCGCCGGGGTGCCGTCGCCGAGCACGAGCCACTGAAACGGAGCCTTCCTTGAACATCGGCATCCCCGACCTCACCACGGTCCGGGCCCGCAACCCCGAGGCCGTCGCCGAGGCGGCGGCCCGCCGGGTGCGCCGTCCGCTCATCGGCGACAGCGGTCGCCTGATGATCGTGGCCGCGGACCACCCGGCGCGCGGCGCCCTCGGGGTCGGCGACCGGCGCCTGGCCATGGCCAACCGTGCCGACCTGCTGGAGCGGCTGTGCACGGCGCTGTCGCGACCCGGCGTCGACGGGGTCCTCGCCACCGCCGACATCCTGGAGGACCTGCTCCTGCTCGGGGTGCTGGAGAACAAGGTCGTCATGGGCTCGATGAACCGCGGCGGACTCGCCGGCGCCGCCTTCGAGATGGACGACCGCTTCACCGGGCACCGCGCCGAGGACATCGCCCGGCTCCGCTTCGACGCGGGCAAGCTCCTGGTCCGCATCGACTACGACGACCCGGGCTCGCTGACCACCCTGGAGTCCACGGCCCGGGCCATCGACGCCATGGCGGACCTGCGGCTCCCCCTGTTCGTCGAGCCGTTCATCTCCCGGCGGGCCGACGGCAGGGTGCGCAACGACCTGTCCGCCGAGGCCGTCACCCGCTCCGTCGCCATAGCCTCCGGGCTCGGCGGCACCTCCGCCTACACCTGGCTGAAGCTGCCCGTCACCGACGACCCGGACGACATGGCCGAGGTGCTGGAGACCTCCACCCTGCCCGTGGTCCTGCTCGGCGGCGAGGTGGGCGAGGACCAGGAGGGCGCCTACGAACGCTGGCGCAAGGCCCTGCGGCTGCCCACCGTCCAGGGCATGGTCGTCGGACGGTCGCTGCTCTACCCGGCCGGGGGCAGCGTGGAAGAAGCGGTCGACACGGCCGTCGGTCTGCTGTGATCCGGAGGATGCAATGACGTACCACCTTCCCGCCGGCAAGGCCCTCGGCGGCCCCTACGCCGTCGACGTCACGCCCGAGAAGGCCGGCTGGGGCCATTCCAGCCTGCGGGTCCTGGAGCTGCCGCCGGGCGGCGCGCACTCCTTCGGCACCGGTGACAGCGAGTGGATCGTCGTCCCGCTGAGCGGCGGCTGCACGGTCGCCGCCGCGGACGACTTCGGCCAGGAGACGTTCGAACTGAAGGGCCGCGCCGACGTGTTCAGCGGCGTCAGCGACTTCGCGTACGTGCCGCGCGACGCCCGGGCGACCGTGACGTCCGCCGGCGGTGGCCGCTTCGCGCTGACCGGCGCGCGCTGCACCCGCCGCCTGCCCGCCCGCTACGGCCCGGCCTCCGAGGTCCCGGTGGAGCTGCGGGGCACCGGGAACTGCTCCCGGCAGGTCAACAACTTCGGCGCGGCCGGGGTCTTCGAGTGCGACAAGCTCATCGCGGTCGAGGTGATCACGCCGGGCGGCAACTGGTCGTCGTTCCCGCCGCACAAGCACGACGAGCACCGGCCGGGCGAGGAGTCCGTGCTGGAGGAGATCTACTACTTCGAGTTCGCCGGGCACGACGGCATCCCCGGCCTCGGCTACCAGCGTGTGTCCCCGTCCGGCCCGGGCCGGGACACCGACGTGCTGGCCGAGGTCCGCGACGGCGATGTCGTCCTCATCCCGGACGGCTGGCACGGACCGTCGATGGCCACGCCCGGCCATCACATGTACTACCTCAACGTCATGGCGGGCCCGGAGGCCGAGCGCGCCTGGCTGATCTGCGACCACCCCGACCACGCCTGGGTCCGCGACACCTGGCCGGACCAGCCGGTCGACCCCCGCCTCCCCCTCTACACCGCCCCGGAGACCTCCGCATGAGCGCCCGCACCCGCCGACTGACGACCGCCCAGGCACTGGTGCGGTTCCTGTCCGCCCAGTACACCGAGCGGGACGGCGTGCGCCGCCGGCTGATCGCCGGGACCTGGGGCATCTTCGGCCATGGCAACGTCGCCGGGGTCGGCCAGGCGCTCCTGGAGGCGGGCGAGGAGGTCATGCCGTTCCACCAGGGGCGCAACGAGCAGTCCATGGTGCACGCGGCGGTCGGCTACGCCCGGCAGCTGAACCGCCTGTCCGCGCAGGCGGTGACGACCTCCATCGGCCCTGGGGCCACCAACCTGGTCACCGGCGCCGCTCTCGCGACGATCAACCGCCTTCCGGTGCTGCTCCTGCCCGGCGACTACTTCGCCTCGCACTCGGCCGACCCGCTGCTCCAGCAGCTGGAGCACCCGGTCGAGGCGGATGTCTCGGTCAACGACACCCTGCGCCCGGTCTCCCGCTACTTCGACCGGATCACCCGCCCCGAGGCGCTGATCCCCTCGGCGCTCCAGGCGATGCGGGTGCTGGCCGACCCGGCCGAGACCGGCGCCGTCACCCTCGCCCTGCCCCAGGACGTGCAGGCGGAGGCGTACGACTGGCCGGAGGAGTTCTTCGCCGAGCGCGTCTGGTACGTACGGCGCCCCGCGCCGGACCCGGTCGAGCTGAACGCCGCGGTCGAGGCGGTCCGGTCGGCCGAGCGGCCGCTGATCGTGGCGGGCGGCGGCGTCCACCACAGCGAGGCCGAAGCGGCGCTGAAGGCGTTCGTGGAGGCCACCGGCATCCCCGTCGCCTCCACCCAGGCCGGCAAGGGCTCGCTGCGCCACGACCACCCCGCCGACCTCGGCGGCATCGGCCACACGGGCACGGCGGTCAGCGACGAACTGGCCCGCACCGCCGACCTGGTGATCGGCGTCGGCACCCGCTACACCGACTTCACCACCGCCTCGGGCACGCTCTTCCAGAACCCGGACGTGCGCTTCCTCAACCTGAACATCACCGGCTTCGACGCTCACAAGCTGGCCGCGCGGACGCTGGTGTGCGACGCCCGGTCCGGTCTGGAGAAGCTGGCCGAGGGGCTGGCCGGGCACCGGGTGCCCGAGGCCTACGAGGCCGGGTACCGCGCCGGCAAGGAGCGCTGGGACGAGGTCGTCGAGGCCGCCTACCGCGCCGCCGACGAGAACGCGGTGCCCACCCAGACGCAGGTGCTCGGCGCGCTGGACGCGGCCGTCGGCGACGAGGACGTGGTGATCAACGCGGCCGGTTCGCTCCCCGGCGACCTGCACAAGCTGTGGCGCTCCCGCAGCCCGCGCCAGTACCACCTGGAGTACGGCTACTCCTGCATGGGCTACGAGATCCCGGCCGGCATCGGCGTCCAGCAGGCCGCCCCGGGCACGCCCGTGTGGGCGCTGGTCGGCGACGGCACCTACCTGATGATGCCCACGGAGATCGTCACCGCCGTCCAGGAGGGCCTGCCGGTCAACATCGTCCTGATCCAGAACCACGGCTACGCCTCCATCGGAGGTCTGTCGCAGGAGACCGGCGGCGAGCGGTTCGGCACCGCGTACCGCTTCCGGGCCGCCGACGGCACCTTCACCGGCGCCCCGCTCCCCGTCGACCTGGCCGCCAACGCCGCCAGCCTCGGCATGGACGTGTTGCGCGCCAAGACGGTGCGCGAGCTGCGCGAGGCCCTCGCCGCGGCCCGCGCCTCGGACCGGCCGACGTGCGTGTACGTCGAGACCGACCCGGCGCCCACCGCGCCCCCGGCCGAGGCCTGGTGGGACGTGCCGGTGGCCGAGACCGCCTCCCGCGAGGCGGCCGTCGAGGCCCGCGAGCGCTACGACCGCCAGGTCGCCGACCGCCGCCGCCACCTCTGAACCCGCCCCGAACCCAGGCTCCACGAAAGGCCCCCGCGCACCATGAAGACCATCACCCACTGGATCGACGGCAAGCCCGTCGAGGGCACCTCCGGCCGGTTCGGCCCCGTCTACAACCCGGCGACCGGCGTCCAGGAGAAGCAGGTCGCGTTCGCGTCCGTCGACGAGGTCGACGCCGCGGTCGCCTCCGCCCGGGTCGCCTTCGAGAGCTGGGGCGAGTCCTCCCTGGCCAGGCGCACGGCGATCCTGTTCAAGTACCGCGAGCTGCTCGACGCCCACCGCGACGAGATCGCCGAGCTGATCACCGCCGAGCACGGCAAGGTGCACTCGGACGCGCTCGGCGAGGTCGCGCGCGGCATGGAGATCGTCGAGCTGGCCTGTGGGATCTCCGTCCAGCTCAAGGGCGAACTGTCCACCCAGGTCTCGACCCGGGTCGACGTGGCCTCGATCCGCCAGCCGCTGGGCGTGGTCGCGGGCATCACCCCGTTCAACTTCCCTGCGATGGTGCCGATGTGGATGTTCCCGCTGGCGATCGCCTGCGGCAACACCTTCGTGCTGAAGCCGTCCGAGAAGGACCCGTCGGCCTCCTTCCGGCTGGCCGAGCTGGCCGCCGAGGCGGGCCTTCCGGAGGGTGTCCTGAACATCGTCCAGGGCGACAAGACGGCCGTGGACCGCATCCTTGAGCACCCGGACATCGAAGCGGTGTCCTTCGTCGGCTCGACGCCCATCGCCAAGTACATCCAGTTGAAGGCCGTCGAGCACGGCAAGCGGGTGCAGGCCCTCGGCGGCGCCAAGAACCACATGCTGGTGCTGCCCGACGCCGACCTGGAACTCGCCGCCGACCAGGCGATCAACGCCGCGTACGGCTCGGCGGGCGAGCGCTGCATGGCCGTGTCGGTGGTCGTGGCCGTCGGTGACATCGGCGACGCGCTGGTCGGCAAGATCGCCGAGCGGGCGAAGAACCTGAGGATCGGCCCCGGCGACGACCCGGCCTCGGAGATGGGCCCGCTGATCACCCGCGAGCACCGCGACAAGGTGGCGTCCTACGTGGCGTCGGCCGCCGAGCAGGGCGCCGAGGTCGTGGTCGACGGCACGGGCTTCTCGGTGGAGGGCCACGAGAACGGCTTCTTCCTCGGTGTCTCCCTGCTGGACCGGGTGCCGCTGACGGCGGACGCGTACCGGGACGAGATCTTCGGCCCGGTGCTGGCGGTCGTCCGCACGGAGACGTACGAGGAGGCCATCCGGCTGATCAACTCCTCCCGCTGGGGCAACGGCACCGCGATCTTCACCCGGGACGGCGGCGCGGCCCGCCGCTTCCAGCTGGAGGTCAAGGCGGGCATGGTCGGCGTCAACGTGCCGATCCCGGTCCCCGTCGGCTACCACTCCTTCGGCGGCTGGAAGGACTCCCTCTTCGGCGACCTGCACGTCTACGGCAACGACGGCATCGCCTTCTACACGCAGGGCAAGGTCATCACCACCCGCTGGCCGGACCCCTCCGACGGCGGTATCAACCTCGGCTTCCCGAGCAACTCCTGACACCCGTAAGGGGGTTCATCCATGGCGAAGACCGGTGACCGGGCCCGCACCACGGCCGCCCCTGCACTCAGCTCACTGGACTTCGCCCTGGACCGGGGCAGTCCCGTGCCGCTCTACCACCAGCTCGCGCAGCAGCTGGAGGCGGCGATCGGACACGGGGTCCTCGCCCCGGGAAACCTCCTGGGCAACGAGGTGGACCTGTCCGTGCGCCTCGGCCTGTCCCGCCCCACCGTCCGCCAGGCCATCCAGTCCCTCGTCGACAAGGGGCTGCTGGTCCGGCGGCGCGGGGTGGGCACGCAGGTGGTGCACAGCCAGGTCAGACGCCCGCTGGAACTGAGCAGCCTCTACGACGACCTGGAGACGGCGGGGCAGGGGCCGACCACCGAGGTCGTGCGCAACGAGGTCGTCCCGGCCCCCTGCGACGTGGCCGCCGCCCTGGGGGTGCCGGAGGGCAGCGAGGTGACCGTCCTGGACCGGCTTCGCCGCACGCACGGCCGGCCGGTGGCGCTGCTGTGCAACTACCTGCCGGTGCCCCTGCTGGACCTGGACGGCGCACGCCTGGAGTCGACCGGCCTGTACCGCATGATGCGCTCGGCGGGCATCACGCTGCACAGCGCCCGCCAGACGGTCGGCGCCCGCGCGGCGACCGCCCGGGAGGCGTCCCGCCTGGACGAGGAGGAGGGAGCGGCGCTGCTCACCATGCAGCGCACGGCGTACGACGACACGGGGCGCCCGGTCGAGTACGGAACGCACATCTACCGGGCCTCGCTCTACACGTTCGACTTCCAGTTGCTTGTCAGGGTCTGAGATCTCGGAGTGAAAAGCGTGACCAGGGTGCATCCCGCTTGACTCTCGGGGGCGAGGCGACGCACAGTCGAATATACGACGTAAACGTACGACGTCTCGCGCGGGAGCGCACTTCTATGGCAAGCAGCAGACCGGTACCGTCGACTGTCCTCGTCACGGGCGGGGCCGGCTTCATCGGCAGCCACGCCTGCGTGGAACTCCTGGACCACGGCTACGAAGTCATCGTGGTCGACGACTACTCCAACAGCACTCCTCAGGTCTTCGCCCGCGTGGAGCGTCTCGCCGGCCGTTTCGTCGGCGCCGTGTACGAGCTGGATCTACGGGACCGCCAGGCGTTGGCCGCCGTCTTCGACCGGCACCCCATCGATGCCGTCATGCACTTCGCCGCACTCAAATCGGTGACCGAGTCGACCCGGAGACCCGTGGAGTACTACGACGCGAACGTCGGCGGCACGACCGCGCTGCTGCACGCCATGCAGAAACACGGGGTGCACCGGCTCGTCTTCTCGTCCTCCTGCTCCGTCTACGGCGACGCGGGCTCCGGACCACTGGACGAGTCCACCCCGGCCGGCCCCACCAATCCGTACGCGTCCTCGAAGCGGCACTGCGAGGAGATACTCGCGGACGTGTGCCGGCACCTCCCGGAGTACACCGTGCTGTGCCTGCGGTACTTCAACCCGGCCGGCGCCCACCCCAGCGGGCTGCTCGGCGAGGAACCGCGGGGCACGCCCGACAATCTGATGCCGTACATCGCCCAGGTGGCCGTCGGCCGCCGGGAGCGGCTGCGCGTGTTCGGCGACGACTATCCCACCCGGGACGGCACGGCCGTGCGCGACTACCTTCACGTCATGGACACCGTCGAAGCGCACCGGGTCGCCCTGGATCACTTCGGCGACAGCACGGGCATGCAGGTGTACAACCTGGGTCTGGGGAAGGGCAGTTCGGTCCTGGAAGTGGTCAACGCGTTCTCTCGGGCCTGTGGCAGGCCGATCCCGTACGAGATCGCGCCGCGGCGGCCGGGGGACGTCGCCGAGCTGGTCGCCGACGCGACCGCCGTGAACCGCGCCTGGGGCTGGCGGCCTACCCGGGGCCTGGCCGACATGTGCCGCGACGCGTGGCGCTTCCAGCGGCTCAACCCGAACGGCTTCGCACGGCGCGCCTGATATTGACTCACAGGGGGTGATGACCCAGAGTTGGATGTATACGCCGTAAATATACGGTGCTGACAAGGGAAGTCCTTCATGGAACGCAGTGCGCTGTCACCGAAGACGAAGCGGTAGCGTCGTGGCGCCCCACGCCTTCCGCGCGCCCCGGGACGCGGGCCGCGCCACACTCCCGGGAAGGCCGGGGCGACTCCGCTCGGAGAGCCGACGGCGTCGCTGTGCGGCCGACCGTCCCAGAAAGAATCGCGAAGCGCCGGCCGGGCGCTCCGCCCGCCGGCGGGCCCTCCGGCCGGCGGCAGCCCTCGCGATCTCGCTCGGAGCGTTCACCGCGCTGTACCGCACCTTCCCGGACCTGCGTACGCCATTGTGGGCCTTCCTCGGAGCGGCGAGTGCCGCCGCAGTTCTCCTCGGTGCGCGCCTGAACCGCCCCGCGCACCGCTGGCCGTGGCGGGCCCTGGCCGCCGGGCTCCTCGCCTTCGCTGCCGGAAACGCCTACTACAACGCCCAAGAGGCGTCCTTCCACGCCTCCCATCCGGTCCCCTCCCCTGCTGTCGTCTGCTCCCTCGCGGTGTACTCCCTGTTCACCGCGGGCCTCTTCGGGCTGCTGCGCCACCGTCGGGTGGGCCACGATCTCCCCGCTCTGCTCGACGCACTGATCATCACCACCGCGCTCGCCCTGCCGGTCTGGCTGCATCTGGTGCAGCCGCTGAGCCGGCCGGACGGGCTGACGTGGCAGCAACGGGCGATCGCCATCGCCTATCCGCTCGG
Source organism: Streptomyces sp. SID5643 (assembly GCF_009872555.1). Classification (NCBI taxonomy): domain Bacteria; kingdom Bacillati; phylum Actinomycetota; class Actinomycetes; order Kitasatosporales; family Streptomycetaceae; genus Streptomyces; species Streptomyces sp. SID5643. The sequence goes on along the minus strand of NZ_WWIC01000365.1, from coordinate 26,692 downwards.
GGACCTCCTGGTCCTGGCGCTGCTCGCACGGCTGCTCGCCCCGGACCCCGCATCGGTTCCCAACCCCGCCGCACGCCTGCTCCTCCTCGGTACGCTCACGCTGCTGTGCTTCGACATCGCGTACGGGGTCCTGCAACTCAACAGCACCTGGCGTGCGGGCACGCTGCTGGACTTCGGCCGGATCGTCTTCTGCACCGCATGGGGGCTGGCCGCTCTGCACCCCTCCATGGCTGAGCTGACCGAGCCCCGTTCCCCGCCGCAGTCCCAGCTGCCGCCGTGGCGTCGACTCCTGGTGCTCGCGGTGGCCTCGCTGGTGCCGCCCGCGCTGCTCGTCGTCGAGGCGAATCTCGGCGACGTGAGCGGCGCGACCGTGCTCGCCACCGCATCCGGGGCGTTGTACGTGCTGGTGATTCTGCGGCTCACGGTGATGGTCGTGGCACACCGCAAGGCCGTGGCACGGGAACAGGTCCTGCGCAGCGCGGGCGCCGGACTCGACGCGGCGTTCTGGCCGGAGGAAATCACTCAGGCCTGCACCACGGCGGTCGAAGCGCTGTTCGGACCGCGGGGTCGGCACGCGGTCGTCGTGCTGTCGGCCCGGGAGGCTCAAGAACTGTACGCGCGGGCGGCGCGGACCCCCACCCGGACGGGCAGCCGTCGTGTGCGGGAGCGCGGCGAAGCCGCGCGCGAGGAACCGGCCGGCCTCGCCCGTTACCGCACGCTCCTGGTTCCCGGTGCCGGGCTCGCAGCGGACCTCGCCGTGCGGCTCGGGACTCCGCCGGCCGCGCTGATCTGCCCCATCACCCGGCCCGGCCCCCCGGCCGGCGCGGAACTCCGGGGCGCGCTGCTGGCAGCGGGACACGAGCAGCCACTCACCGAGATGCGCGGATCCCTGGACCTGCTGGCCTCGCACGCGGGCCTGGCGACCGAACGCGTCCTGCTGCGCCAGGAGGTCGTACGCAGGCAGAGCGAGGCGTATTTCCGCACCCTGGTGCACAACGCGTCGGACGTCATCCTGATCGTCAACGACAACGCAACGGTCCGGTACGCCAGCCCTTCCGCCCGGGCCGTGTTCGGAAACGCCGAGCTGACCGGCGCCGAGCTGCCGGACCTGATGGATCCGCTGCAGCGGGACCGGGTGATCGGCACTCTCACGGCCCTCAGGAAGAGCGATCGGCGAGAGGAACACGACCACTGGCTGGTGGTGCGGGGTGACGACCGTGTCGAAGTGGAGGTGCGCTGCCGTGATCTGCGCCAGGACCGCACGGTGGGCGGCCTGGTCGTCACACTGCGGGACGTCACCGAGCAGCGCCAACTGGAACACGAACTGACCCGGCGCGCCTTCCACGACTCCCTGACCGGTCTGCCCAACCGCACGATGCTGCTGGAGCGCGCCCGCAGCGCGTTGCTGCGCGGCCGGGAATCGCCGCTCACCTGCCTGCTGTTCATCGACCTGGACGACTTCAAGGTCGTCAACGACTCGCTGGGCCACCCGGCCGGCGACCGGCTGCTGCGCGCCGTGGCGGAGCGGCTGTCGGCGATGCTGCGCCCGGTCGACACGGCCGCCCGTCTCGGCGGTGACGAGTTCGCCGTGCTGATGGAGGAGGCCGGCGCGCCCCGGGACGCCGAGCTCCTGGCCGCCCAAGTGCTTCGGACACTCGGCCGGCCCTTCCGTCTTTCCGGTGAGTCGGTGAGCGTCTCCGCCAGCGTGGGCGTCGCCACGGCCCGGGACAGCACGGACGCCCAGGAACTGCTGGCCCTCGCCGACCTGGCCCTGTACGCCGCGAAGGCCGCGGGCAAGCGCCAGTGGCGCCGCTTCCAGCCGCAGCAGCGTGTCCGCATGGTGGAGCGGCACGACCTCCGGGCACGCCTGGACCGTGCGATAGCCCGCCAGGAGTTCGACCTGCGCTACCAGCCGGTCGTGGACATCCAGGCGGGCGGCGTCGTCGGCTTCGAGGCGCTGGCCCGCTGGCACCACCTGGGGCACGATCCGGTGCCACCGGGGCGGTTCATCCCGCTCGCGGAGGAGACCGGGCACATCTCGTCTCTGGGCGGATGGGTCCTGCGCCATGCCACGGCGGACATCGCCCGGTTGCAGCGCCGTACCCGGCGTTCCACCCCGCCGTACGTCAGCGTCAACGTGTCCGCCCGGCAATGGCGGGACGCCGGCTTCCTGGACGAGGTGTGCGCGGCGGTCGACAGCACCGCACTGGCCCCCGGCTCACTCCAGCTGGAGCTGACCGAGTCGGTGCTCATGCGGCGGACCGACCGGATCGACGTGCTCCTGAGGGCGTTGAAGGACCGCGGTGTGCGCATCGCCGTCGACGACTTCGGCACCGGCTACTCCTCGCTGCGCTACCTGGGGGACTTCCCCGTCGACGTCCTCAAGATCGACAAGACGTTCATCGACGGCATCCCGCACGATCCCCGGCAGGTCGCCCTGGTCGAAGGCATCGTGCACCTCGCCGACGCGCTCGGTCTGCAGGTGATCGCCGAGGGCATCGAGGCGCAGGAGCAGCGGGCGTTGCTGTCGCGCATCGGCTGCCGGTACGGCCAGGGCTTCCTGTTCGCCCGTCCGATGACCCTGGAGCAGAGCGAGGCCGTGCTGCGGACCGGGGGCAGCGGGCCCGGGTGACGGGCCCGGCGCGAAGGGGCGGGACTCAGCCCCGTACCCGGGCCGGTCCGTGGGAACGACGGGCCGCTGCCGGGGTCAGGGCGAAGGCTGTCTCGACCAGGGCGATGTGGCTGAACGCCTTCGGAGCGTTACCCAGTTGGCGGCCGGTGTCCGGGTCCCACTGCTCGGCGAGCAGTCCCACGTCGTTACGGACGGCGAGGACCCGCTCGAAGGCCTCACAGGCCTGCCGCGAAAACCCCGTCGCGGCGAGGGCGTGTGCGTACCACAAGGAGCACGAGACGAAGGTGCTCTCACGGCCGTCCAGACCGTCCACGCCGACGGCACCGCCCTGCTCGTAGCGCCGGAGGAATCCCTTGTGACCGAGTCGCCGCAGGGCGCGGACAGTACCCCGAACCCGCTCGTCCCCGGGCGGCAGGAAGCCGAGCCGGGGTATCAGCAGAGCCGCCGCGTCAAGGTCCGGTGCTCCGTAGGACTGGACGAAAGCCCTCTGCGCGGTGTCCCAGCCTTCCTGGCAGACCTGCCGGTGCACCTCGTCCCGCATAGCCCGCCACAGGTCGGAGGAACCGTTGCGGCCGAGCAGCTCGCCCATCCGCACGGCCCGGTCGGCGGCCACCCACGCCATCACCTTGGAGTGCACGAACTGCCGTCGCGGGCCGCGTATCTGCCACAGTCCTTGATCGGGTTCGCGCCAGTGCCGCAGCAGGAATCCCATCAGCGCCTCGACCAGGTCCCACACATGGGCGGGCATGGGGATCCCGGCTCTCAACGACAGACAAAGGGCGTCCATGACCTCGCCGTACACGTCCAACTGGAAGCTGCTCACCGCGGAGTTGCCGAACCGCACCGGCCGGGAACCCTCGTACCCGGCGAGCCACGGCGCCTCGGTCTCCTGCAACAGTCGCTGTCCCTTGACCCCGTAGACGGTTTGCAGGTCGGCGGGGTCGCCCGCGACGGCCCGCATGAGCCAGTCCAGCCAGGCCGTGGCCTCCTCCCGGTAGCCACTGCGCAGCAGGCAGGACAGGGTCAGGGCGGAGTCGCGCAGCCAGCAGAACCGGTAGTCCCAGTTGCGCTCACCGCCCAGGCAGCCGGGCAGCGAGGTGGTCGGTGCGGAGACGATGCCGCCCGTGGGCGCGTAGGTGAGGGCCTTCAGAGTGATCAGGGAACGCACCACGGCGTCCCGCCACGGTCCCTCATAGCGGCACTGGGCACTCCACCGCTGCCAGAAGTCGCTGGTCTCCTTCAGTGCCGTCTCGGCGGGGACGCCCAGCGGGGCGGGCAGCGCCGGCCGGTGGGAGGGCGACCAGACCAGTGTCAGCGCCAGGCGCCGGCCGGCCGGAACGGTGAAATACCAGATCGTGGTGTCCTCCGCGCCGTCCCTTCGTACCGGCCCGTCGGCGCCGAGCCAGACGGCGTCCGGTCCGGCGACCGCGATGGTGCAGTCACCGGCGTCGCGGGCCCAGGGCACGACCCTGCCCTGGTGGAAGCGCAGCCGCAGTTCGCTGCGCATCGTGACGGTGCCGGACAGGCCCTCCACCACCCGGACCAGACACGGCAGCTGAGCCCGGGGCGGCATGAAGTCCGTGACGCGCACCGTCCCGGTACCGGTCTCCCAGACGGAATCCAGCACGAGGGTGTCGGGACGGTAGGCCCGGCGGGTGCAGGGTCCTCCGGATGCCGGGGCGACCTGCCAGAAGCCGTTGTCCTCCGTGCCCAGGAGGGCGGCCAGACAGGCCGGTGAGTCGAACCGGGGCAGGCACAGCCAGTCCACGGAGCCGTCCCGGCCCACGAGGGCGGCCGTCTCCAGGTCGCTGAGGAGGGCGTAGTCCTCGATGTACGCGTTCATGATCGGAGGACCGACCTTTCCTCCCCCCTGTCGGCCGGCGCCTCACGCTGCGCGGACCGCTCGACTGCCGACCGCCCGGCCTCCCTTGCGGGGTCGTCTCCGTGTGAACGGAACCAAGCGACGGTGCGCCGCAGCCCTTCCTCCATCGGCACCGCGGGGTGCCAGCCGAGTTCTTCGCGCGCCCTGGAGATGACGGGCCGTCTGCGGACGGGGTCGTCCACGGGCAGGGGAAGGAAGCGCATCCCACTGCTCGCCCCGGTCGTCGACAGCACCAGCTCTGCGAGCTCCCGCACCGTCCGCTCGATGGGATTTCCCAGGTTGAAGGGACCCGGCGCGGGAGAATCGATCATGGCCACGAGGCCGCGGACGAGGTCGTCGACATAGCAGAAGCTCCGCGTCTGGCTGCCGTCGCCGAAGACGGTCAGGGGTTCCCCCGCCAGGGCCTGCCGGATGAAGCTGGAGACGACCCGGCCGTCGTGCGCACGCATCCGGGGGCCGTAGGTGTTGAAGATCCGGACGATCCCGGCATCGACGCCGAGGCTGCGCCGGTAGGCCATGGACAGTGCCTCGGCGAAGCGCTTGGCCTCGTCGTAGACGCTGCGCGGTCCGATGGGGTTGACGTTCCCCCAGTAGTCCTCGTCCTGCGGATGCACCAGAGGATCGCCGTAGACCTCGCTGGTGGACGCCAGGACGAAGCGGGCGGAGTGGTGCGCCGCCGTCCTCAGAAGGTTCTCCGTTCCCCGGCTCCCGGCCGCCAGCGTTTCGAGGGGAAGACGGTGGTAGTCGAACGGCGAGGCGGGGCTCGCGAGGTGTACGAAGGCATCGGCCCGGTCGGGCAGGACGAAGGACTGCGTGATGTCCCACTCCTGGTACCGGAAGCCCGGCACCGCGAGGAGATGGGCGACGTTGGCCGCCCTCCCGGACGAGCAGTCGTCCAGACAGTGGACGCTGTCGCCCCTGGCCAGCAGCGCTTCGCACAGATGCGATCCCAGGAAGCCGCATCCGCCGGACACTACGACACGCATGGCTTCCTCCTGCCGGTCAGCCGGCCGGGGGCCGGCCCGGGGCGTGGAGCGACCAGCCGGCCGCCCGCCAGGCAATCGGGTCGAGTGTGTGGCGCGCGTCGATCACGACAGGGGCGCGCACCACCGTGGCCAGGCCGACGGGGTCGAGCTCCCGGTACTGTGGCCATTCAGTCAGGTGCAGGACCAGGTCGGCGTGTTCGCAGGCCTTGGCGACGTCGAGGGTGTACTGGAGCGCGGGATGGGTCGCCCGGGCGTTGTCGGTTGCGGCGGGATCGTGCACACGGACCTGGGCGCCCCCGCGCCGGATCTCGTCGGCGACCGCGAGCGCTGGAGAATCGCGCACGTCGTCGCTGCCCGGTTTGAAGGCCGCTCCGAGCACCGCGACGCGCCGGTCGCTGAAGGTTCCGCCGGCGAGCTCGCGCGCCAGCCCGACCGTGCGTCCGCGCTGGCGTGTGTTGATCTCGTCGATCTGCCGGAGGAAAGCCAGCGACGCACCCCTGCCGAGCTCTTCGGCACGGGCGGTGAGGGCCCGGATGTCCTTGGGCAGGCAACTGCCGCCGAAGCCGAGGCCGGGGGTGAGGAATCGGCGTCCGATGCGGGGGTCCCGCCCCATGGCATCGGCCAGCGTGAGCACGTCGGCCCCAGAGACGTCGCAGATCTCCGCCATGGCGTTGATGAAGGAGAGCTTGGTGGCGAGGAAGGCGTTCGAGGCCATCTTGACCAGTTCGGCGGTGGCCGGGTCGGTGCCGATGAAAGGCGTGCCCGCGGCCAGCAGGGGAGCGTAGAGCTCCCTCAGGCGGGTCTCGGCATGCACGGAGCGGGTGCCGACGACGATGCGCTCGGGCCGCAGAGTGTCCTGGACTGCGCAGCCCTCACGCAGGAATTCGGGGTTCCAGGCGACATCCGCGGCCGGGGCCGTGGCGCGCAGGCGCGCGGCCAGCCGGGTCGCCGTGCCGACCGGCACCGTGGACTTGCCGACCACCAGGACCCGCTCGTACCCGCTGTCGCACAGATGGGGTGCGAGACCGTCCACAGCGGCCTCGACATGACCGAGCTCGGCGGCGCCGGAGCCGGGTCGCTGTGGGGTGCCGACGCAGATGAAGTGGGTGTCCGCGAACCTGGCCGCTTCGGCCGGTGAGGTGGTGAAGCGCAGACGGCCCGCCTCGACCGTGCGCCTGAGCATCCCGGGCAGGCCCGGCTCGTAGAACGGAGGCCGCCCGTCCGCGAGTGCGGCGATTCGCTCGGCGTCCAGGTCCACTCCGAGGACCTCGTGGCCGATGTCGGCCATGCAGGCGGCGTGCACCACTCCGACGTATCCGGTTCCGATGACTGTCAGACGCATGTCGTACCACCGCCGAGCGGGGGAAAAGGAATCAAAGGTGCGTTTACGACGTATACGTACATAATCAACCCCAACGCGGACCGGGTCAACCGCGTCCGGGAGTCAGTGCGGAAGTGCCCGGTGAGGCCGTCCCGTTGCCGCCCTCGCTCGGCGGTAGGCACGCCAGCCCTTGGTCCGCAGCCTCTCGCCGAACGGCGCCACGGGTGCACCCTCGCCCCGGATCCAGAGCCCCAGACGGTTCCGGCCGGTGTCGGCCCGGACCATGAGCCGGGCGAACTGCAGCGGATCGTCCCTTGGTGAACTGAGCGCCGACGGCCCCCGGACGGCAGCGGCCGACGTCCATCCCGCCGCCCGCACCTCCGCGCGGACGGTAGGGCTGTGGTAGCCGTGCGGGTAGGCGAATGACGAGACGGGGTGCCCCAGAGCGTCCTCCAGGTCGCGCTTGCAGCCCGCGACCTCTTCGCGCAGCGCGGTGCGGCGCAGCGTGTCCAGCTGCGGATGGGTCCTGCTGTGCCCGCCGATCTCGAACCCGGCCGCGTCCAGGTCCCGCACCTGGGCCCAGCTGAGCGTCGCGACGGAAGGGAACGGCCCGGTGGCCGAAGCCGTACGCGTGGCGTCCGGCGCCCCGGTGGTGACGTACAAGGTGGCCGGCAGTCCGCGCGCGTCGAGCAGCGGGGCGACCGTCGTGGCGAAGTCCTCGTATCCGTCGTCGAAGGTCAGCACCGCGCACCGGGGCGGCAGCGCGGAACCGGCGAGCAGCGCCGTGACGAACCGTCTCAGCGGGACGACGCACAGGCCACCGTCGATGATCATGTCGAGCTGCTCCGAGAAGTCACGAGGGCTCACTGTGAAGGGCGCGAGCCAGCTCGGCGGATCGTCCGAAACCGCGTGGTAGAGGAAGACGGGTACGACGCTCATGAGCGGGCCGTCGTCGGGGGGTCGGCAACTGCCCGCGATCGCCGCTCCGATCCTCCGGAATCCAGCGGGCGGACCCATCCGACGAGGTAGCCGGCGGTAGTGGCGCCCACCCCCGCCAGCAACGCGCCGACCGTGCCGAGCCCGCCGGGACGCCCGACCCGGGTCAGGTTCCGGACCAGGGCCCGCGACAGCGTCGATCGCACGTACGCGCGTTCGTCGGCCAGTGCCGGGCCGCTGCCGCAGCGCCGCGCCACCAGCGCCTTGGAGAGCCCTTCCACGTAGCAGCGGTACCGGAAGTAGGACCAGCTCGTCCGGGACCGCGGAACCCGGTGCCGTATCCCGGCGGCGGGCTCGTACAACAGGACGGCCCGCGGGTCACGGGCTGCGAGGCGCAGGCACAGGTCCGTCTCGTCACAACTCGCCACCGGACGGGTGCCCACCCGGCCCAGGGCGTCGAGGAATCCACCGACGGCCAGCAGCTCCGATCTTCGGAACGACATGTTGGCCCCGATGAAGTTGCGCACCGGAGCCGCCCGCTCGGGCTGGCCCCGGTAGGAGCAGCCCACCACCCAGTCGAACTCCGGAGGGAACCACACCGGCCGCCCGGTGGACCACGACGGCCGGACGAGCCCGCCGACCCCCACCACACGTGGATCGCCGTAAGGCGCCAGCAGGCTCCGGATCCAGCCCGGTTCAGCGGTCGCGTCGTCGTCGAGGAAGGCCACCACGTCGCCGTGCGAGACCGCCACGCCGGTGTTACGCCCTCCGGACAGCCCTCGCCGCTCCTGGTTGGGAACCACCCGGGCTCCAACCAGCTCCCGCGCGGCCCGCTCCAGGAGAGCGCGGTTGTGGTCGACGACCAGCACGACCTCGGCGGCGGGCGGGTCCTGGTCCAGGACGGACCGGACCGCCGCCCTCAGGTCGTCCCAGCGATCGAGGGTGTAGGCGCAGATGACGACCGACAGGGTCGGAGCCGGGGGCGTGTCGGACGGTGCGTCGTTCATGGTGCCCCCTGGCTTCGTCGCCGGCCGGAACATCTGCCACCGCCAGGGGTGAGGCGCCCGCGCAGGTACCCGTACGGCCCGTAGACCATGCCGCACACCTCCAGGACGGCCATCCGCGCCGACCACGCCGCCTCGGGGTCATGACCGCGGTCGCGCGATCGCGCGATGACATGACGCACACCTCGGGGAAGGCGGCGCAGCAGGGCCGGCAGCGCTCGAGGATGGGCGCTCAGCGCCCCGGCGAGGTACGCGCCGAGTCCGGCCCCGTACCCGAACGCCTGCGCGGCGACGGCCTCCTGCGTACGGCGGTGGTGGTGCCAGACGAGGGCGCCGGGCTGGTAGGCGAGGGTGTGGCCGGCGGCCAGGACGTCGAAGAAGGCCAGCAGATCGTCTCCGCCCCTGGCCGGGGTGCCGACACCGGTCGCGGGGTCGAAGCCGCCGAGCGACCGGAGCACCTCGGTGCGGAACGACATGTTGGCGCCGGAGCCGAAACGCCCTGCGGTGAAGGGGAAGAGCGGGTCCGCCGGCGGGTCGGACAGCGACCAGACGCGTGGCGTACACCCCTTGGCGAAGCCGCCGTGCCGCTCGAGCGCGACCTGGGCCGGTGTCTCCAGTTCCGCGGGCACGATCAGTCCGGTCACACAGCCGATGCCGCCGTCCCTCGCGAATGCCTCGGCCAGCGCGGACAGCCACTGAGGGTCGACGAGGGTGTCGTCGTCGGTGAAGGCAGCCACGTCGCCGCTCGCGTGGGCCAGTCCCCGGTTGTGGGCCAGCGCCAGACCGGGGACGGGCTCGCGGACGTAGCGCACCCGCCTCGCGAACTCTGCCCGGATGAGCTCGTCGGCCGCGTCGTCGGCCGGTGCGTTGTCGACGACGATGACCTCGAAATCGGGGTAGTCCGACTCCAGGAGGGAGGAAAGGCAGCGGCGGAGTCGCCCGGCCCGGTTGTGGGTGGCCACGATCACGCTCAGGGCGGGCGCCTCACGCAGGGTGCGCCCACGCCGGGACAGACAGGGCCATCCGCCGCGCCCGTCCGGAGCCACGACCAGGTCCGCCGCGCGGTGCCGGGCGATCGGGTCGGCAAGTTCGCGGTGGGCGGCGGCCGCCACCGCCGCCCAGGGCTCTGCGGACCCGGAGGCCCCGACGACGGCGTCGACCATGCCCAGGGGAACGCTGTGCAGGCGCACCAAGGCCCGGACCGGCCCACGAGGGCGAACCTCCTCCCGCGTGCCCGGCAGCCGGAACTGCCCCGGACGGGCCAGGTCGACGTCGACCACCCGGAGCGGGGCCGGGCCCGGGGCCACCACGGTCACCGCGCGCTCGGCTCTCGCACCAGTGAGGTGCGCGCACCCGCGCGTTCCGACAACAGGGTGTGCAGCACCCGGCGCCCATCGGATATGGCGTGCAGGTTCGAGCGCCCGCTGCGCCGCGGCAGCTCCAGGCTGGGAACCTCGGCGATGCGCAGCCCGCAGCGCAGGGCGTGCACCACCATCTCGGTCTCGATCTCGAATCCGGAGGCGTGCAGGTCCAGCTGTTCGAGGAAGCTGCGCCGGAAGGCGCAGAAGCCATAGCACAGGTCGGTGAGCGACGCATGGTAGAGCCGATTCGCGGCGGCCAGGAGGACGTGGTTCCCGAGCCGGCGGAAGGGGGTGATGTCCAGGGAGCCGCCCCCCTGCACGAACCTCGACCCCTTGACGAAGTCGTAGCCATGGTCGAGGAAGTGCAGAAAGTGCGGGATCTCCGCCGGCGACATGCTGCCGTCGGCGTCCATCATCACCACGTAGTCCCCGGTGGCCGCCAGGAAGCCGGTGCGCAGGGCGTTTCCCTTGCCGGGACCGCTCTGCCGCACGGAGCGCACCTCGGGCAGGCAGAGCATGGCCATGGGCACAGTGGCGTCGACGGAGTCGCCGTCGACGAGGATCACCTCGTCGACGCAGTCAGGGATCTGCTCGAAGACCCAGGGGATGTTGCGCGCCTCGTTGCGAGCCGGCACGACCAGGCTCACGGTGGCGGGCGGCTTGTCGGTCCTCCGGCTGAGGTCGGCCGTGTGGCTGGTGATCGGGTCGCTGTACATGATCGCGGGTCTCCGAGTGCAACGGCATATGTTTACGGCGTATATGTGCACTTTTGTCCTCTTGAGGCCCACCGTCAAGTGAAAACGGCCGCATCTTTCGGTCCTGCCGACCTACGCATACGAGTCACCTCTGCCAGACGCGGACCCAGTCCACCGTCATCCGGCCCGAGTCCACGGAGGGAGGTGGTGGCTGCGGGACCCCTACGGCAAGGTTGATCAGCAGTTCCATCGGAACGTGCGGGATACGCTCCGGCTCGGTCACCTTGAACCGCTCCACGCCGTCCACGTACCAGGTCACCGCATCGGCCTCCCAGAGCATGCCGAACCTGTGGTATTCGGCCGGGAAGTCGACCGGTCCGTAGTTGCCCGCCTTCTGGTGGTCCACCCCGTTGCGGTCACGCCAGTGCGTGTACATCGACACCTCTTCCGTGGTGCCGAAGAACTCCATGATGTCCAGTTCCGGCGGCGTGAATCGGGACGCGGGCATCAGCCAGAACCCCGGGAACATCGTTCTCTCCGGGGAGATCCGGATCGACGCCTCGAAGTAGCCGTACGTGAAGGTGTACCGGGGCCGGGCGTCCCAGTGGTCCCGGCCCGTGGAGATCATGCCGGACACCCACGGGTAGGTCTTGCCGTCGCTGCCCCGTGCGGACTTGCGGTCCGCGTACAGCGTCAGCACGCCGTCACCCACCGACACCTGGCCGGGCAGGTACCACTGCTGCTCGGGATTGCCGCTGTTGGTGCATCCCCCGTCGTTCCAGTCGTAGCAGGTGGTCCAACGGCCGGAGTCGAGACGTGAGCCGCCGAAGTCATCATGGAAGACCGTTCGCCAGCCGTCGGGCACGGGCGATCCCGGCTTGTCCGTCTCGCCGCTGCCGCAGGACACCGCGAGCAGCAGCGCGACAGCGGCGAGCGCGCGCCCCGCCGTCCTCGCTTTCACCGTCACCGCCCCTCCTCGGCCGCCTCAGGCCGCTTCCCCGCCGGTCGCCGCCGGACTCGGCGCCGGCGACCCGGAGGCGGCAGCAGCACCAGGAGGGTGGTCAGCGCAGCGAGGATCAGCAGTGCACGGGCCGGCGTGAAGGCGCGGGCCAGGAACAGCGTCTCGGCCACGACGATCGACAGCGTCAGACTGAGCACCAGTGTGAGGACACAGGACTCCACCACGGCGGTGCCCCGCGGGTCCGCCACCGCCCCGGGCGGCCGGGCCCAGCGCAGGGCCGCCAGCCCCGGACACACGAGCAGGAACGCGGTGACGACGACCAGGCGCGGCGGCGCGGCGTCCGGCAGGGTGGCGAACGCAGCGGCCACCCAGCCGGACAGGGCGAGCCCCAGGCGCCGGAAGATCCTCACGATCCCCTCCTCAGCGGCGGGTCGTAGCGGTAGACCTCCGCGTCGTCGTTGCGGTAGACGAGAGTGAAACGCTGCATCTTCGGGAGCACTGTCTTCAGGTGATCGAGCGTCTCGGCGGGGAAGAGTCCGTTGAGGCGGTTGTCGGCGAACGCCGCTTTGTTGACGATGACGAACGTCGGAGCGGACGCGTTGGTCTCGGTGACCCCCACCAGCGCAGATCGCAGGTCCCTGGCCTGCTGCTGGACGTCGAACGACCGCTGAAGGTTGAAATGGGTCCGGTAGTGCTGGTCGTACTGCATGTCGAGTCCTGGGGCCGCCCCGCTGATGGACACGAGCTGTGATCCCGTCGGGGCGGTGGCGACGGCGTAGCGGATGGCGGTGGCTTCCTGGCGGGTGAAGGAGTTCATCGCCTCTTTGCTGTAGTAGGCGAAAAGCAGGCTCCCGAGCATGAGCAGCAGCAGCGGAAACACGGCGAGGGTGCGCCATCTGAGCCGGTGGCCTCTTCGGAAGACGAGGGCGGAGATGAGGAACGCCGCAGCCGGGAGGGCGAACAAATAGGCCCGGAAAATCATCTCACCGCCGTACGAGTTCGCGGCCAGGAGCAGGAAGGGCGAGAGGAGAAGCAGCGGCAGCCCTGTACGGCGGGTCCATCGCAGGTACAGGACGGCGATCACCGCGAGCAGAAGGACGGCGCCCGACAGGGCCCGGTCCACCCAGGCCACGAAGACCTGCGCCGGTGCGGCCGTTCCGAGCCGGTACAGCCCCGACGTGACGTTGGCATCGGGCGACACCAGCTCTCTCAGCATGCCCTTGATGTTCTCCGCCATATAGGGCCGGGCCACGGTGGCGTCCCACGCCACCGTGATCACGACCGCCCCCAGGAGGACCGGCCCGGTCACTCTTCGGTTGCGGCGAGGAAGCGAGAGGGCCGCCAGCGCGGTGATCAGCATGACCGGGGTGAGCTGGTGCGAGGAGGCGATCGCGGCCGTCATCAGCAGGACCGCGATCAGCCTGCCGACCGGCCAGCTCCGGTCACCCGGCCCCGTGCGGGGCAACGTCGAGGTGGGCAACTGCCGCATGACCAGGGCGATCACGGTCACGAACAGCAGGAAGGCCAGTGCTTGGGGGGCGAAGTAGTCCTGCCCCACCCACGAGCACGAGTAGTAGATCCACACGCCTCCCCAGATCAGGCGGCGGTCACGGGTCACAGACCGGTAGATCAGCAGCAGTGGCCCGATGAGCGCCACGTTGAAGAAGGGCTGAGCCCACTCCGCGTAGCCGAGAGGGGAATCCAACCCGGTGAGCCGCAGGAACAGCACATTGACCTGGAAGAACCCGGGCCACTGGTCGTAGATGTCGAACTCGGGGGCGTACGGCACCGGGCCGTTGTGCCGCAGCATGGCGTCCACCACCGCCACGTGCTTCCAGCCCCAGGAGTAGCGCAGTTCCGGATAGAGGATCGACGGCGTGGCGTGAACCATCCCGATCAGCGTCAGAACGTAGGCGAGGAGCCAGCCGTTGCCGATGCGCCGGTCTCCGAGAGCCAGACAGAAACCGAGGACGAGCAGCCCCAGGGCGACCCAGAAGAGCACGGGCAGCACCTGCAGCAACCCCAGGTCACCCATGGCACGCAGGTTCACGTCGCGCAGGGACAGCAGCCAGAAGGCGACTACCGCCAACGGCAGGAGGCGGATCGCCCAACGGCCGAGGGCCGAACCTCGCGCACGGCCTTCCCGCGTGGCGACCGGTACGGCCGCATCCTCGGCCGGTGAGCGCGCCAGTTCCCCTCTCACGGCCGCGCCATCCTCATCGGGCAGCCTCCTTGGGTGCGGATGCGGGTCCGGCCGGAGATCGCCACACCCGTCGTCGCCACGACGTCAGGACGACCTGATGCCCAGCATGTCGTGTTAATACAGATTAGTAGCGTTGCAGTCGTTTTTGCTCGGTGGCAGTCAGGAAGCCCAGAGCCGCTCCGAGGGGAGAGCCGTGAGGTCGCACGTGACGGGTGCACCACCCTGCCCGAAGCGCCGCACGAGCCGGAGATCCACCGCCCTGCTGATCGTGCTCGGTGCCCTGCTGCCGACGGCCGGATGCGGCGCCGGACGGGCCGAGACGCCCCGGCCGGACCACGTCGTGGTGGTGATCGAGCAGAATCAGGGCTTCGCCGACATCATCGGCAACCCGCGGGCCCCCTACCTCAACGAACTGGCAGAACGGGGCGCCTCGCTCACCGACTTCTACTCCCTCACCCACCCGAGCCAGCCGAACTTCCTGGCCCTTTTCTCCGGCTCCCCTCAGGGCGTGCGGCGTGACACGTGCCCGCACGAGTTCTGGGAGCGCCCCAATCTGGCCGCCGCGCTGTCCGACGCCGGCAGGACCTTCGCGGGATACGCACAGAGCATGCCGCGCGTGGGCTTCACGGGCTGCCAGCAGGGTCCTTATGTGCGCCGGCACAACCCGTGGGTCAACTTCTACCCCCTGCCCTCGTCGATCAACCGCCCCTGGACTTCCTTCCCACGGGACTTCGGCAAACTGCCCACCGTTTCCTTCGTCGTCCCCGACACGGAGCACGACATGAGCGACGGCGCCGTGGCGAAGGGCGACACCTGGCTGCGGGAGAACCTCGACGACTACGCGCGATGGGCCATGACGCACAACAGCCTGCTGGTGGTCACCTGGGACGAGGACCGCGAGGACCGACAGGCCAACCGGGTCCCGACTGTTCTCGTCGGCGAGAAGATCAAGCCGGGCGACCATGAGCAGCCGAGCAATCTCTACGGCCTCCTGCGCACGTTGCTGGATGCCTACGGCCTGCCTCCGATCGGTCATGCCGAGGAAGCAGAACCTCTCGACGTCTGGAAAGACGACGCCTGAGTCGACGGACCGCGCCCTCGGCGCCGGCCACCGGCCGGCACCTCACCCCGCGGCCTGGGGGTGCGCGCGGGGCAGCCACTGGGCCCTGCGCCACCACAAGGCGGCCGCGACGACGGTCTGAGCCACGACCCAGGCCACCCCGACCCCGGTGATGCCCATGGCCCGCAACAGGACGTACGACAGCCCGGTGGCCAGCGTGCACTCCGTGACCATGATGACCATCAGCAGGCGCAGTCGGCGGCGGACGCGGCAGATGCTGACTGCCGCGACCACCACAAGGTTGGGCAGGGCGGACACTGCCGTCAGCCGGAGCAGAGCGGCACCGTTCTCGGCGTAGCCCTCACCAAAGATCCGCAGAATGAGGGGGGCCGCGGCGCACAGCACGATGACGCCGCAGGCCAGGAGCACAGCGGTGTGCCGGAGGACCAGCCTGCAGTGGGTGCCGAGCCGGGCCGGGTCGTTGGCGGCCTCGACGATGAGGGAGGAGCCCATGCTGGTGTTCAGGTGGTAGAGGAAGAAGGCGACCAACCACGAGAGCGAGAAGAAGGCGGCCTGCCGCGGTCCCAGATGATTGAGCACCAAGATCGGCAGAGAGGTCGTGGCGGCCAGCCAGAACATGGCCCCCGTGTAGTCCGCGACGATGTAGCGGCCGGTGGGGCCGCCGGGGTCCGTCCGGTCCGCGGACACGATGTCGCCTCGCCGGGGCAGGAATCGTGCGAACAGCAGGAAGTTGGCCAGGGCAACGGCGACGACGACCGACAGGGCCCAGGACCAGAGGATTCCTGTGATCGTGAGGAACGCGAGCGCCACCACGAGCACGATCTTCACGAGGGCGAAGACGAGGTTCTCCACCACCACCCAGCCGGACCTGCGCAGTCCCGTCAGCACGCCGTCCTGCAGCACGAAGACGGCATAGCCGGCCGTAGCCAGGATGAAGCCGCAGGCCACGAGCGGACTGCGGAGGAACGTCAGGCCCGGGGACAGCACGGGGATGAGGAGCACGAATCCCACGGTGAGGGAGGCAGTGGTCAGGGAGGCGGCCAGATAGGACACGGCCACCAGGCGGCGGCTGCGGTGACCGGCGACCGGCGTGAACCTGATCAT
Source organism: Streptomyces sp. SID5643 (assembly GCF_009872555.1). Lineage (NCBI taxonomy): Bacteria > Bacillati > Actinomycetota > Actinomycetes > Kitasatosporales > Streptomycetaceae > Streptomyces > Streptomyces sp. SID5643. Next base: position 10,526 of record NZ_WWIC01000365.1, on the reverse strand, counting down.
CACGTTGGTCAGGTTGAGCTGTCCGATCCCGGCCAACAGCATCATCGCCGCCACCGCCGCGTAGTTCCGGCCGACGGTGTCGTCGCTGTAGGAGCGGGCGGCCAAGGCCCAGTACAGGGCGCCGAGACCGGAGGTGAGCAGCGTGCTGAAGGTCAGGATGTGGCCGTTGCGGAGCACCGTCTCCAGTGACCTGAACTCCGCGGAGAGAATGCGCCTGGGCGCGGCGTCCGGGCCACGCTTCAGCCGGCGTACGGCATCGCCGGCCCTCACCCCGCGCTCCCCTTTCCGGCCATGGCCGCACGGGCCCTGAGCAGCCGGGCCAGCCGCACGGGCATTCCGGCCCGGCCTGCTTCGGGGATCCCCAGCAGAGCCGCCAGGGCCGCGTCGGCGGATGACAGCGAAGGGGCGCGACACCCCGGGCAACGGCCCGGCGAGTGCCCCAGCAGCCGGGTCACTGCGTCGGCCAGCCCCGCCTGGTAGGGCCGTCGCAGGACCGTGATGCCGGCTGCCCTCACCTCGGGAGCGGCATTGGCCGGTGCGAAGCCGTGCCGGGCCCACCGCAACATAGGGATGTCGCCGGCGCTGTCTCCGACCGCGAGAACCGGGCGGGTCCCCTCCGGCGCCCCGAGCATGTCCAGGAGCACCGCGAGGCCTGTCGCCTTGTCGACGTCCGCGGGAACGAAATCGGTCTGTGTCTCGCCTTGGACCACGACGAAGCCGTCCGCTTCCGGACGGGACGCCACTTGGAGCACGGTTCCCGCGTCGAGCGCTCTACGGCCGGCGCCCCAGCCGCGGGACACCCGCACACAGCACTGGTACTGAGGGTCGAGGCTGACGGACGGCAGCTCCAACAGCAGCCGCGTCAGCCCTGCGCGGTCCGGGCCGGTCACGAGCGGCACGCAACGGTTGCGTTCGGCGTCGTACACGAGGGCGCCGTACTCGGCGACCCCGCCCTGCAAGTCGTACGCACGGCACCGGTCGATCAACTCGGGTACCGGGCGCCCGGTGGCCGGCAGTACGTGGTACCCGTGCGCGCGCAGGCCGCGCAGAGCCAGCATCCCGGCCGGTGAGGACGCGGGCGCGCCGGACAGGTCCGACTCCAGGACGCCGTCCACGTCCAGCGCGCACCAGCCACCCGTGGCCGCTTCGTCCGACGGCACGGTGGCGGCGGCGTCCGGGGCGTCCCTCAGGTAGAGCCCGGCGAGAAATTCCTGGACGGCCCTGGCTCGCGCCCGTCTCGCGTCGGCCTCTCCCGGCCCCGCGCACGCGCCCGCATGGATGAGACGCTCGGTGTTCCAGCCGTGCGCGACACCGTACACACACCAGCGCGCGGCCGGGACCCTGCTGTCCGTGAGGCGCTCGTAGGCGGCCAGCAGCCCGTTCTCAAGATCGAGCCGGGCCTGCGCCGCGCCCGAGAGGTCGTAGACCGCGTCGTAGGCCGCAAGGTCCAGGTGGCTGAAGTACCCCTCGTTGAAGTCTGCCTTGGTCCATCCACCGGGGCCGGGCGACCAGCGTCCGTCCGTCATCTGGCCGTCCACCAGCGATGCGGAGGAGGTCTGCAGCAGGTCGCGCACCAGGGGATCGACCAGCAACGGACGCAAGGGGGACCCGAGCCGGCCACACCGGCCGGCGAACATGCGCGCGGCGATCTCCCAGACCGGCTGGCATCCCCGCAGCAGTGGGCTGCGGTCCGCGGCCAGCGGCACCCTCGCGCGACGCTGGACCACATAGCGGACGACGTCTCCGGCGGGGATCTGATGGGTGGCGGCGAGGTCCGGCGGCAGACCGTTCTCACCGAACCGGCGCTCACTGAGCAGCACCCCGTCGTGGAACCCGTGGACGCGGGGTACCAGGCCGTCGAGCGCCTCCGCGACGGCCAGCGTGTGCCGCCCGAAGTACCCGGTTCCCGCCCCCTGCGCGAGCATGTGCACGTCCCTGTCCCCCGCGCCGGAGCGCACCCGGGCGGTGAGGGGAACCCGCAGACGGGACCAGCGCGAGGGCAGGCCGGGCTCGTCCGCCTTCAGGCCGAGCACTTCCTGGTCCGGCAGCAGCGCCGCCAGCGTACGGCGCAGGTGCGCGACCCCGAGGAGGTCCCGGATGTGCCAGGACCGCGGCGGCAGGACGATGCGTGGCTGGCCGGGGAGGAATGCCGGAACCGGCCGGTCGGCGAAGGCTGCCACCAGCACCACGACCCGGTCGGCGGAGAAACCGGCGCGCAGCAGCGCGCGAGCCACCCCGACCAGACTGCCGCCGGTGATCGGCGGATCGTCGATCAGCAGCGCGAGCGTGCCGTCCCGTCCGGCGCGTCGAAGCGCGGCGGCGTCCGCGCGCACGGTTCCGCCCGCGGGCCGTGTCGTGCGGACCGTCACGCGCGCGTAGCCCTCGGCCCGCAGGGCGGCTCCGGCCAGGGGCGCCATGTAGGAACCCGACGTGCGCACGCCGATGACGAGGAGCGGGCGGTTGCGGTCGGGGTGGGTGCCGGCGAAGCGGCGAACGAGTGCGACGATGTCGCGGGGGTGTTGGTCGAAGCTGCGGAAGCAGGAGGGCGGACGCAGGACCGAGTGCCTGAGCAGGTCCGTGAGGGGCGGCGGGACCTGTGCGCCGAGCCGCTCGAGCAGTACGACGCTCGGCTCCGGAATTCCGCTCCGGTCGTTGCCCGCGTCCGCCGGCCGGGCAGTCACGGCGTCCGCCAGCGCGTCGGTCAGCTGCCGTGGCACTGGCAGCCAGGCCCTCAGCCGCCGGGTGCCGGGGGTCAGGCCGGTCGTGGTCACCGCGCCGTTCAGCGCCCGGCCCAGCACCGTCCCGGTTCTCGTGCCGTCCAACTGCGCCGCCGCCCGGCTGAGGAGCCAGGGTGTGCCCGCCAGGTGGTCCTCACAGACCTGGACGAGGCCGGCTGCGTAGAGGAAGGCGTCCAAGGGGTTGCCGCGCTCCGCGGAGTCGACCAGGCCGCGGTGCAGCTCCGTCACGTCGGCGTAGAGATCGGGCACCGCCGATCGGGGGCCGGGGTGACCCGGCGGGTCGTGGGGAATGGGGACCACTCCTCTCCTGCCGTGTCGCTCGTTCTCCGCCGCCGCTGGCGACTCACGGGGTCCGCCCCCTGGGTTCGCGACCCGGGCCTGCTTCCCACGGGCCGGTCGGCGGTCAGGCGTCCCGGAAGCGGATCACTCGTTTGACGGCCGTTCGCAGCCCGCGCTCCACCGCGGAGACCGGCAACCGCTCACGGGAGTAACGGGGGGACGAGTGGGCCACGGCGCCGAAACCGGCCTTGAAGTGCGCCAGGGACGAGTCCGGGGTGGACTCCCCCATGTCGTAGCACCGGCACCCCTCTTCGCACGCCTCCTCGATCGCCAGCCGGTTGAGCAGCGGGGTGGCCCGGACCGGGTGAGCCAGTTCCCGGTTCATGGCCGCGCGCCAGAACTTCGCGTGCGGCCCGTGCCGCAGCACGACGATCGACGCGACGGGCTCCCCCGAGCGCCAGGCCATCCAAATCGCGCAGTCCGCTCCGAACCTCGCGGCCACCGCGGCGAGTCGTTCGCCGGGGAACTCTCTCCTCCTTCGCCACCGGGCCAGGGCCAACGGCTCGTGCTGCTGCCCGGCCCAGCGTTCGATCGACTGGTCGTAGAGGTACTGGAAGGCGGGGACGAGCCGGCCGGTGCGGTCCACCTCCACCTCAAGGGACGAGTTCTCGGCCCGCCGGACGTCGCGCCGCACCCGCGTGTGGAAGCGGCTCCGCCATACGGTGTCGAAGCCGCCGTCCAGATCCACGACCTGTGTCGTGTGGGGTTCCAGCCGGAAGCCCGCCGGGGCCGCCCGCTCCCACGTGCCGCTGTCGCCGGGCCGGAAGCGCACTCCGACGCGGAGGACGGGCCGGTCCGCCAGATCGTCGAAGAGGACACGCGCCTTCTCCGGCCCGATGCCGCCCGGGGCCACCGGACCTCCGACCCCCCAGCCCGTCGGCCAGGACTCCTCGGCGCCCAGCCGGGGTGGATGCCGCAGCCGGCGCACGAGCGGCAGCAGGATCCGGTTGCCGTCACCGAAGGTGTACAGCCGGCTGGCGTCCCCGTACCGTCCCGAGGCACAGAGGCATTCGAGCCAGGTCGGTGTCTGGGTGACGTGGCTCTCCGTGTCCCGTTCGACGAGGTCCCACCAGGTGTCGCGTGGTGCCGGCGTCGTCACGTGCGCAGGACCGGCCGCGGTGTGGATCAGGAGTTCAGCGGGTGCGTTCACGACCTTCTCCTGCCGAGGGCGCGGATCCCGCAAGGACGACGCTCACGGACCGAAGACCCACGAACCTCCCTCTGCACATCCTAGGTGGGGTGAAAGTGGCGGGCATCCCGGGTGTCCGCTGCCTCACGGGCGGCCACCTCGGTCAGCACCGGCACGACGTTCTGGGCGATCCAGCGGCGGCTGCGGCCGTACCGGGCCGACTTGGTCACGTTGCCAGCGACATGCCACAGCCAGGTCAACAGCGTGAGCGCGGTCTCGCCCGGTGCGTCGGGAGCGAGCGCACCCGCCTCGGCGAGGAGTCGCCGGTCGGCGGGTGGCAGGGCGCCGACCCGGACGGCATCGGCGACGATCCGCCCCAGCTGCCGCCCTCCTAGTCGGTGTCGCAAGGTCAGGACAAAGGTGAGGCAGTCCAGTTCGGACGGGCCGTCGGGGAGGGCTCCCGCCCAGTCGATCACCCCGCTCAGCGCCCCCTGGCGCCCCGTCAGCAGCACGTTTCCCGGGTGGAAGTCGCCGTGCGTCCAGGCCACCAGCAGCCTGCGGCCCGCCAGTTCCCGCTCCAGTAGTTGGCGCAGCACCAGCAGGGCGTCCGCGCCGCCGCCCTCGCGGCACCAGCGGACTTCGTCGGCCAGCGCGGCCAGGCGGGGCCGGACCCAGTCGCTCGCCAGCTCCGTCACCTCCTGCGTGCGTCCGGTGGCGCGGTGCAGTGCGCGGATGGTTGCCAGGGCGGACGCGGCGACCGGGTGGGCCAGGTGCGGGGAGCGCCTCAGGAGTGCGTCGCCCTCGACACCTGGCAGGGCGCTCTCCACCAGCAGGGGCAGCGGCTCTTCGAGGCGGCACCGCTCGATGCTCGGCAGCAGTCGCCGCCAAGCACCCAGGCGCTCGTCGCCCGCCAGGGACCGCACGACGTCGCATTCCCTCGCCAGCGACTCGATGGCGCGTGAGCTGCGGGGGTGCTTGACCAGCATCGCCGGAACGCCGTCACCGCTCAGCCGGAACACCAGCAGATCCGAGAACGTCCGGCGCGCCCCGGCCGGTTGCCCGAGGGCGACACCGTCCGCATGCAGGGAGTCCGCCAGCCGACGCGCGGTCAGAACGTCCGCCGGGCGGGTGAGGGCTCCGGCGGGCCGCAGCGGCAGGAGACCGCGCAGCTCCGCAGCAAGGGGCATCAGCCCTCCTTCCCGCCAGCAGGCCCGCCCCCCGTCTTCCCATCATCACCACTGCTCCGCAGAGGGGCGACCCGACGACGCGCGCCCCCTCTGCGGCACAGCGCGTGCCTGGATACGCTGCACGGGGACAGGGTCCCAGCAGGTGACGATGCGGCGAGGAGGCATGGTGATGACGGGTGTCCCCGAGACGAGCCCGGCGCGCCGCGCCAGCGACCGCGGCCGCTATGGCCGACTGAGCCGGGAGCGGGTCCTGGCCAGCGCGCTGGCACTGGTGGACCGGGAAGGGCTGTCCGCTCTGAGCATGCGCCGGCTGGGCGCGGAACTCGGCGTCGAGGCCATGGCGCTCTACCGGTACGCGTCCAGCAAAGACGCTCTGCTCGACGGTCTCGTCGAGGCTCTCTACCTGGAGCTGGAGGAGCGGCTCGGCCCGGACGGGCGGGCGGGCGCCGACTGGCGGGACGGGCTGCACCGCATCGCCGGCGCGACCTACGACGTGTGCCTGGCCCACCCCCAGGCGGTGCCGCTGCTCGGGACACGACTGCTCGCGGTTCCGCTGGCCCGGCGGCCCGAGGCCGTGCTGCGGGATCACGAGAGGGTGCTCGCGTTGCTGCGACGGGCCGGGTTCGACGAGGCCGGCGCTTCCGCCGTGTTCCGCGCCTTCACCGCCTGGCTGCTCGGCTACGTGTCCGTGGAACTGCGCCCCGTGGTCGACAACCCGGATGAGACCGATCCGGCCTTCCGCCTCGGACTGCACCGGCTGTCCGCGAAGGAGCTGCCGACCCTGCGGGAGACGGCGGCGGCGCTCGCCGAGCGGGGCGGCCCGGAGGGTCTCGCGGCCGGCCTCGACGCCCTGCTCGACGGCTTCACCGGCGGCTCGCCTTCCGCAGCATCCCGCTGAACGGCGTGTCCGGGCGTTCCAGGCGCTCGCCGTCCAGCGTGATGTCGACGACCTCGTTGAAGAAGGCGACGCGCCCCTGGATGACCGCCACCGCGGGCAGCGGCTCGGGATAGGTCCACACGACGTTGGGCGGCACATCGGCCCCGCCGCGCCAGGACCAGTACGAGGCGGTGCCCTTGTACGGGCATCCGGTGTGGTGGTCGGTGGCGTCGAACAGGTCGAGGCGGACGTCCTCGCGGGGCAGGTAGTACCGGGTGGGCAGCGAGGTCTCGAAGAGCAGGACGGGGTCGTGACTGTCCGCGACGACCTGCCCGTCGATCTCGACCCGCACGTGCCGGCTGCTGGGCAGCGCGTCGACGCGCTTGTGCGGGTCACGGGGGTGGATGAAGATCTCTTCGTCCTCCTCGTACCAGTGGTCGAGGCCCGTGTCGGTGCGCCGGAACCATTCGAAGGCGATGTGGCCGGCCAGGTCCTCGGCGGGGAAGGTCCAGGCCGCGTTCGCGCGCACCTCACCGTCGTCGGCGACCAGGTCGTAGAAGATCCGGGAGCCGGTGTGGGTGCCGGCGGGCGGGTCGGCCGCCGGGCGCAGCAGGTCGGTACGCACGTCCGCCCGCGGGAAGGCGTACTGGGGCACGGGCAGGCCGGGCTCCCAGACGAGCACCGGGTGGCGGCTGTCGACGACGGTCACGTCGCCCTTGCGGCCGCGCACCCAGCGCTCGCTGGGCTCCCACAGGAGGCCTTCCGGGGTGGTGCTGATCGAGCCGGCGGCGGGGTGGGCCGGGTGGGTGGTCATGGCCGGTGCTCCTTCCGGAGGTCCGGTGTGCCGTTCCCCTCCACGGTCCCACGGTGTCAGTGCGCCGCGTCCAGCCGGGCGCGCTGCTCCGGGGTCAGCTCCAGGTCCACGGCCGCCAGGTTCTCCTCCAGCTGGGCGATCGAGGAGACCCCCGCCAGCGGCAGGACGGGCAGGTCGCCGCCGATCTGCCAGGCGAGCACGACCTGGTTGACGGTCGCCCCGGTCTCCCGGGCCACCTCGTGCAGTACGGCCAGCCGGGCCGGTGTGCCGGGGTGGTCGAAGTCGGCGGGCAGCCGCTCCGGCCGGCTGTAGGCGCCTTTGAGCAGGGGTGAGTACGCGACCAGGGTCAGGCCGGGTTCGGCCCTGAGGTAGCTCAGCAGGTCAGGGCCGGCGTGGCCGAGGCTGCCGTCCGGGAAGAGGCCGTCGGGCACGTCGGTGCGGGGGCGCAGGTGGGTGTGCGCGTACTGGAGCACCTCGTAGCCCGGCAGGCCGGCCGCGGCGGAAAGGGCCCGGGCCCGCTCGACGCGCCAGGTGGCGTGGTTGCTGACGCCGAGCAGTGAGACCGTGCCCTCGGCGACGAGCCCGCCGAAGGCCTCGACGGTCTCCTGGAGCGGGACGGTGTGGTCCTCGATGTGCGCGTAGAGCAGGTCGAGCTTCTCCATGCCGAGCCGCTCGCGGCTGCGCTCCGCCGACTCGCGGATCACCTTCGCCGACAGGCCCTCGGGGTTGTCGGTGAAGCTGGTGCCGGGGGCGAGGGGGCGGGCGCCGAGCTTCGTCGCGATGACGATCTCGTCGCCGACGCCGCGGCTGCGCCGCCAGCGCCCGAGGAGTTCCTCGCTCTGGCCGCCCTGGCCGCCGTCGGTCCAGAAGGCGTAGTTGTCGGACGTGTCGATGAAGGTGCCGCCGGCCTCGACGTAGCGGTCGAGCAGGGCGAAGGACGTCGCCTCGTCCGTCACCGAGCCGAACAGCATGGTGCCGAGCGCGAGCACGCTCACCTCACGGCGGGTGCGCGGGTCCGTGCCGATCGTGCGGTACTTCATGGCTGCTCCTCCCGTGCGCGCCCCGGACCTCGGGGCACGCACGGGAGTCTTCCTGTTGAACAGCGCTCGAAGTCAAGGGCAGTTCGAGGATCTCGATGTCCTCGCCCTCCTCGACGCGGGGTACGCAGCATGACGTGTCAGGGACTGCCCCTCGCGCCGTGCGGCGGGGGACAGTAGGGGTCCGCCCCCTCACGGCCCTCGTGGTGACGGGCTACGGGCTACGGGCTACGGGCTACGAGGGCAGCGGACGGCGGACGGCGGACGGTAATGAGCCGATGCACCTCACGGGGGAGGGTCCATGAGAACGGATCGGGACGCACGGCACGCGCTCGTGGTCGGGGCCGGGATCGGCGGCCTGGCCACCGCGCTCGCCCTCGGTCGCACCGGGTGGCGGGTGACAGTGCTGGAGCGGGCGGCGACCGTCGGGGAGATCGGCGCGGGCATCCAGCTCAGCCCGAACGGGGTGCGCGTGCTGAGCGCCCTCGGCGTGCTGGACCGGCTGCTGCCCACCACGTTCCGCCCCGAGGCGGTCGAGATGCGGCTCGGCCGCTCCGGCCGGCGCGTCTTCCGCGTCGAACTCGCCGAGACCGCGGTACGTCGGTGGGGAGCCCCCTACCTGCACGTCCACCGCTCCGACCTGCTCCACGCCCTGCTCGCCGGGACGGCCGACAGCGGCTTGGACATCACGTTGCTCGCGGGGTCGGCCGTGCGCGGCTACGAACAGGGGCCGCGGGACGTGACGGCGGTGCTCGACTCGGGCCGGCGGATCGGCGGGAGCCTGCTCGTCGGGGCGGACGGGATCCACTCGGCGATCCGCGAGCGGATGCTGGGGGCCGACGAGCCCCGGTTCACCGGTCATGTCGCCTGGCGGGTCACCGTCCCGGTCGAGCGTCTGGGAGGGGACGTACCCCCGCCCACCGCGTGCCTCTGGGTCGGTGAGCGGCGGCATGCCATCACCTACCGGCTCCGCGGCGGGACGCAGGCCAACCTGGTGGCGGTGGTGGAGCGCGACGCGTGGCGGGGGGAGTCCTGGACCGAGCGCGGCTCCCGGCAGGACGCGCTGGCCGATTTCGCGGGCTGGCACCCGACGGTGACCACCGCCCTGCGGGAAGCGGAGAGGCATTTCCGCTGGGCGCTGTTCGACCGCGATCCGCTGAAGACGTGGGTGGACGGACGGGTCGCGCTCCTCGGTGACGCGTGCCACCCGATGCTGCCCTACCTGGCGCAGGGCGCCACCATGGCCCTTGAGGACGCCCGGGTCCTCGCCGACCGGCTCGAACACACCGACGACGTGCCGCGGGCGCTGCGGTCGTACGCCGCCGCCCGGCGCCCGCGCACCGCACGGGTCCAGGCCGGTTCCCGCCAGAACGGCCGGCGCTTCCACCGAGGGGGCCGTTTCGCCCACCTGCCCCTGTGGTTCCTCGGGAAGCTGGCGCCGCGCGTGTACCACCGGCGGCTGGACTGGCTCTATGGGCACCGGGTGCCCTGACCTCGCTGCCTCGACCAGGCCGGGGGGAGCCCGACGGAAACAGAAAAGGTCCCCGCAGGCTCCGCCTGCGGGGACCTTCCGCACCGTCGGGACGACAGGATTTGAACCTGCGACCCCTTGACCCCCAGTCAAGTGCGCTACCAAGCTGCGCCACGTCCCGGTGCGCGCCACCCGCGGTGAGCCGCGTGATCGCGCGAACAGCACTTTACCCCACACCCCTGGCCGCGCCGAAAGCGGGCCGGGCGGGACAATCGGCGTATGGGCAGCACAGGAGAGACCTCGCCGGACCGGCCGGGCGACGCACGGGACCGCGACAGTGAGGGGCGGGCGCGCAACGCCCGGCCCCGGGACGGCCTCGGGCGGCCCCTGCCGTACGGCGCGGACGGTGTGCCCCGGCAGCCCGAGGGCGTCGTCCGCACCCCGGAGGAGACCGTCGCGGAAGCCCAGCGGCTGCTGGACGAGGGCAAGCCGTTCCACGCGCACGAGGTGTTCGAGGACGCGTGGAAGTCGGGGCCCGACCGGGAGCGCGAGCTGTGGCGGGGGCTCGCCCAGCTCGCCGTGGGGCTCACGCACGCCGCCCGGGGGAACCTGACCGGCGGGGCCCGGCTGCTGCGGCGCGGGGCGGGAGCGGCCGAGGCGTGGGTGTGCGCGGCCGGGCAGGGCCTGCCGCACGGCATCGACGTCGTGGGCGTGGCCGCGTGGGCGCGGGAGCTGGCCGGGGACGTGGAACGAACCGGCCGGCCGGTCGACGCCGGGGCGCGGGCGCCTCGGCTGCGGGGTCCGGCAGCCGGTCGCTGAGCTGCGCCGACGGACGATCGTCTCGCCAACTCCCCGGGGCGGGACGCCGGCCTCGGTGTACCCGTCCGGATCTCCGTGCACGCCGACCTCGGTGTACCCGTCCGGATCTCCGTGC
>NZ_WWIC01000364.1:0-645 GCF_009872555.1 Streptomyces sp. SID5643 | reverse complement strand
GGGTGACGGCGGGGGTGACGGCGGGGGTGTCGGCGGGGTGATCGGCTGGCTGATCGGCTGAGTCGTCGCCGCGCCGGTCGGCGGGTCTGAGAACGCGGGTGCGCTCACCGGCCGCATCGAGAACGCGAGTGCGCTCACCGGCGGGGCCGAGGACCCGAGTCCGCTCACCGGCGGGGTCGAAGATACGAGTCCGCTCACCGGCCCGGTCGTCGATCCGAGTCCGCTCTTCCGCGGCGTCCAGCACCTCGGTCCGCTCGTAGGCCGACGCGGTTGCGCGGTCGTCGTCGTGTGCGGTCATCGGAGGTCGCACCGCCTGGTCAGGAGCTCCTGCGAGGCGCCGCCGTCGGCTGCGGCGGGGGCCGTGGTGGCCTGCACCGTCCAATAGCAGCCGAGGGTCTGGAAGGTGTGCTCGACGGTGAGCGTGTACTGGGTGGCGCCGCTGCGCTCGAAGGTCTGGGACGTGCCGTCCGGGGTGCCCGGCTGCCCCGCCGTGTTCCCCGTGAACCAGGAGACGGTGATGGAGACCGGTCCGGTGCCGTCCGTGGTGACGCCGAGGGTCGCCGTGGCGGTCGTGGGGCCCGTCTGCCGGAAGGCCGAGACGGCGACGTCCTTGACGGCGGGACCGGCGGGCGGGGTCGCCGTGGT
>NZ_WWIC01000363.1:0-1962 GCF_009872555.1 Streptomyces sp. SID5643 | reverse complement strand
GGCGCGGTGCGCGGGGCGGGCCCCGGAGTGGGCGCCGCTGCCGGTGCAGTACGCCGACTACACCCTCTGGCAGCGTGAGCTGCTCGGCGACGCCACGGACCCCGACAGTGTGATGTCCCGTCAGGTCGGGTACTGGCGCGAGGCGCTGGCCGGCGTACCGGAAGCGCTTGAGCTGCCGTTCGACCACCGGCGTCCGGCGGTGGCCTCCTACCGTGGACACCGGATGGCGGTGGAGGTACCGGCACAGGTGCACGCGCGCCTGCTGCAGGTGGCGCAGGCGGAGGACGTCAGTCTGTTCATGGTGCTGCAGACCGCGGTGGCAGTCCTCCTCTCCCGGCTGGGGGCGGGCACCGACATCCCGGTCGGCACGGCCTACGCCGGACGCATGGACGAGGCGCTCGAGGACCTGGTCGGGTTCTTCGTGAACACACTGGTGCTGCGCACGGATCTGTCGGGCGACCCGACGTTCCGTGAGGTGCTGGCGCGGGTGCGCGAGACGAACCTGTCGGCGTACGAGCATCAGGACGTGCCTTTCGAGAAGCTCGTGGAGGAGCTGGCCCCGGTCCGCTCGATGGCACGCCACCCGCTGTTCCAGGTGATGCTCACGCTGCAGAACAACAGCGCGGCGGTGCTGGAGCTGCCGGACCTGCGGACGTATCCGGAGCCGGCCGGGATGCCGGTGGCGAAGTTCGATCTGGAGATGGGCTTCGAGGAGGCTTTCGAGGAGGGAGCGCCCGCAGGTCTGCGCGGTGTGCTGACCGCGGCCACGGACCTCTTCGACGCGGACACCGCCCGGGACATCGGTGACCGGCTCGGGAGGGTGCTGTCGGCTCTGGCGGACGCCCCGGGCACCCGGCTGAGCTCGGTGGACGTGTTCGGCGAGGGTGAGCGCCACCGGATGCTGACCGAGTGGAACGACACGGCGGCGGACGTGCCGCGGGTGACGGCGGTGGAGCTCTTCGCAGCGCAGGTGGCGCGGACGCCGGACACGGCGGCCGTGGTGTGCGGCGAGGCCGAGCTGTCGTACGCGGAGCTGGACGGCCGGGCGAACCGGCTCGCCCGGCTGCTGACGGACCGGGGGGTCGGCCCGGAGTCGGTCGTCGGCGTGATCCTGGAACGCTCCCCGGAGCTGATGGTGACGCTCCTCGCCGTGCTGAAGGCCGGCGGAGCGTATCTGCCGATCGATCCGGAACACCCCGCGGACCGCATCACGTTCATGATCGAGGACGCGGCGCCGACGGCTGTGGTGACCACGACCGAGTTGGGTGGAGTGCTGCCTCAGGGCGTCGCACGAGTGGTGCTGGACGACCCGCTGACGGCGAGCCGGCTGGCGGCCGTCCCGGTGACGCCGCCCGAGGTCACGGTGGATCGGGGCGGTCTGGCGTACGTCATCTACACCTCGGGCTCGACAGGACGCCCGAAGGGTGTGGCGGTCACCCACGCCGGACTGGTGAACTACCTGATGTGGGCCGCCCGGAGGTACGGAGCGGAAGAGGGCGGCGGCCACGTGCCCCTGCACTCGTCGCTCGCGTTCGACCTGACGGTCACCAGTGTGCTGGTGCCGCTGGTGTCGGGTACCGCCGTGGTGGTGAGCCCGGCGGGTGGTGCCGAGGGTCTGGCGGAACTGATCGGTGATCACGACGAGTTCTCCGTCGCCAAGGTCGTTCCCGCGCATCTTCCTTTGCTGTCCGAGCTGTTGACCGACGAGCAGGCGGCTTCTGCGGCGCGGACGTGGGTGGTGGGTGGTGAGGCGTTGCCGGGTGTGGTGGTCCGTGAGTGGTTGGAGCGGTCGCCGGACTCGGTCGTCGTGAACGAGTACGGGCCGACGGAGGCGGTCGTCGGATGCAGCGTGTTCGAGGTGCGGGCGGGGCAGGAGGTCGGGGAGTCCGTTCCGATCGGGCGTCCGGTGGCGAACACGCAGCTGTATGTGCTGGACGAGCGGCTGTCGCCGGTGCCGGTGGG
>NZ_WWIC01000362.1:0-78231 GCF_009872555.1 Streptomyces sp. SID5643 | reverse complement strand
CCCGGAGTCCGCGGGTCGGGTGCAGCGCCGGCGGCGGAGGGCCGGGATGGGGGCGAGTCGTTCCCCGGGGCGGGCGCGGGGGTGGCGGCGGGCGCTGCCGGGTCGGCCGGTTCGGGTGTCCGGGTGGGCTGCTCGGCAGCGGGACCGTGCTCGTCCGTGGGCTGTTCGTCGGCGGGGACCGGGTCGGTGGCCCGGGGCGGAAGCCCCTCGTGGAGCTCGGCCGACTCGTCGTTGCCGGACCGCGGCTGCCCGCGCCCGCCGCTCTCGTCCACCGGTGTCCCCTCGTCGAAGCGTCTCCCGCACCGTGCCGGAACGGGAGGGTCTCGAGTCGATGGTATGCGGCCGTCGAGGTGCGTTCCGCCCCGGCACCCCTGTGTTTCCCGTACGTCGACCTCGTCTCCCGGCTTCCCCCACGAACGCGGCTGGGTCACTGTCAGTGGCGGGCCGTATGGTCTGGGGCATGGAGACGAGCAGCGAGGACGCGGCGGCGTCCGGGAGCAGCCCTGCCGCGGCGGCGGATCCGCCGCTCCCGGCGGGGCCCGCGGAGACGGCAGTGGACACGGCGGCAGAGGCACGTACGGTGGCGGAGGCGGCGGCCGAGACCGCCGCCGTGAGCGACCTCGTGACCGGTTCCGCCGCCATACCGCCCGCCTCGCTGTCCCCCTCACGTGCCAGTGACTTCATGCAGTGCCCGCTGCTCTACCGCTTCCGGGTCATCGACCGGCTGCCGGAGAAGCCGAGCGAGGCGGCGACCAGGGGCACGCTGGTGCACGCGGTCCTGGAGCGGCTCTTCGACGCGCCCGCCGCCGAGCGCACGCCGCCCCGGGCGAAGTCGCTGATCCCGGGCCAGTGGGACCGGCTGCGCGAGACGCGGCCGGAGGTCGTGGAGCTGTTCGCCGACGATCCTCAGGGCGAGCGGCTGGCTCGCTGGCTGGGCGAGGCGGAGCAGCTCGTCGAGCGCTGGTTCACCCTGGAGGACCCCAGTCGTCTGGAGCCGGCCGAGCGGGAGCTGTTCGTCGAGGCGGAGCTGGAGTCCGGGCTGCGGCTGCGCGGCATCATCGACCGGGTCGACGTGGCCCCCACGGGCGAGGTCCGGATCGTCGACTACAAGACGGGGAAGGCGCCCAGGCCGGAGTACTCCGAGGGCGCCCTGTTCCAGATGAAGTTCTACGCCCTGGTGGTGTGGCGGCTGAAGAACGTGGTCCCCCGGCGGCTCCAGCTGGTCTATCTCGGCAGTGGTCAGGTGCTGACGTACGACCCGGTCCTGGCCGATCTGGAGCGGGTCGAGCGCAAGCTGCTGGCCCTGTGGGAGGCGATCCGGCTGGCGACCGAGACGGGCGACTGGCGGCCGCGCCCCACGAAGCTGTGCGGCTGGTGCGACCACCAGGCCCACTGCCCGGAGTTCGGCGGGACTCCCCCGCCGTATCCCCTGCCGGTGCAGGCGGCGCCGGGTGAGGGCGGCTGAGTCCGGCGGGCCCGTGCAGGGCAGAATGGGGCCGGACTAGCGAAGGAGACTCACGTGGCCATCCGCGTCCTACTGGTCGACGACCAGCCGCTGCTGCGCACCGGCTTCCGGATGATTCTGGAAGCGGAGCAGGACATCGCGGTCGTCGGGGAGGCCGGTGACGGACTGCAGGCACTCGACCAGGTGCGTGCGCTACAGCCCGATGTGGTTCTGATGGACATCCGCATGCCGCGGATGGACGGTGTGGAGGCGACCCGGCAGATCACCGGGCCCGGGCGGGACGGCCCGGCGAAGGTCCTGGTGCTGACCACCTTCGACCTCGACGAGTACGTGGTGGAGGCGCTGCGCGCCGGGGCCAGCGGGTTCCTGCTCAAGGACGCGCCGGCCAACGAGCTGGTGCAGGCCATCCGGGTCGTCGCGGGGGGCGAGGCGATGCTCGCGCCGAGCATCACCCGCCGGCTGCTCGACAAGTACGCCACGCATCTGCCGTCGGGGGACGAGCCGGTGCCTGACACGCTGCACACGCTCACCGACCGCGAGGTGGAGGTGCTGAAGCTGGTGGCGCGCGGGCTGTCCAACGCGGAGATCGCCGCCGATCTCTTCGTCAGTGAGACCACGGTGAAGACGCACGTCGGCCATGTCCTGACGAAGCTGGGTCTGCGTGACCGGGTACAGGCCGCGGTGTACGCGTACGAGAGCGGGCTGGTGCGCCCCGGCGGGCAGTAGCGGCAGGGAGCACGTACGCGAGAAGGGCGCCCCCCGCCGAAACGGGGTGGCGCCCTTCTCGTGCACCTGGGTGTCAGGCGTCCTTGCTGAGCTCCCAGAAGCGGAAGACCGTCGACGCGTCGAGGCAGTACTCCAGGCCGTAGACGCCGTCGCGGACGACTGCGTACTGCTTGGCCTGCCAGACCGGCAGGACGGGGAGTTCGTCGGCGACGATGTCCTGCAGCTCGCCGAACTCCTTGTCGGTGGAGGCCCGGTCGGTCAGGGCGGCGGTGCGCGGGATGAGCGAGCCGGTGATCGTGCCGTTGTCGTAGTTGTTGTTCAGTACGTTGCCCTTGCCGAAGAAGGGGGCCGTGAAGTTGTCGGCGTCCGGGTAGTCGGGCACCCAGCCCTTCACGTACACGCCGTACTTGCCGGCGGCGATGTCCTTCTCGTACTGGCCGAACGGGACGGACTTGACGCTCGCGTCGAACAGGCCGCTGGCGTTGAGCTGGCCGGCGATGGCCTTCAGCTCCTGGTCGGTGGCGGGACCGTAGCGGGAGGGGGTGGACCAGAGGGTCAGCTTCACCTTGCCGGTGATGCCGTCCTCGCGCAGTGCGGTCCGGGCCTTGGACCGGGAGGGGCGAGCGCCGTAGGTGTCGAAGAAGGCCGTGTTGTGGCCCGCGATGCCGGCCGGGATGATCGAGTACAGCGGGGTCGCGGTGCCCTGGTAGACGTTCTTGATGAGGGCTTCGCGGTCGAGCAGGTGGGCGATGGCCTTGCGGACGCCGAGCTTTCCGGCGACCGGGTCGTCCATGTTGAACACCAGGTGCTGGACCTCGGCGCTGCTGCCCTCGACGACCTCGACGCCGGTGCCGTCGTCGGCCTTCTCGGTGTCGGCGATGTCGCCCGCGGTGAGACCGCGGTAGGCGATGTCGACGTCCCCGTTCTGGATGGCCTGCTTCAGGGCGGTCTGGTCGCCGTCGAAGAACTTGAGCGTCACGCCGGTGTTGTTCACCTTGGCGGTGCCCTTGTAGTGCTCGTTGACGGAGAAGACCGCCTGCCCGTCGTCGATCGAGTCGAGCCGGTAGGGGCCGGAGCCGACCGCCTCGCCGTCCTTGCGGAGGCCGTCGGCGTCGTACTGGGTGTGGTCGACGATGGAGCCGGCACCGGAGGCGATCTTGCTCGGGAAGGTGGCGTCGGCCGTGTTGAGGCGGAAGACGACCGTCTTCGCGTCCGGCGTCTCGACCTTGTCGAGCATGGGGAACATGATCGCGGGCCCGTCGGGGTCGTTGATCTTCAGCATGCGGTCGAAGGAGAACTTGACGTCCTCGGAGGTGAGTTCGTCACCGTTGCTGAACTTGAGCCCGTCCTTCAGCGTGCACTTGTAGACCGAGGTCTGCGTGTCGGTGAACGCGCAGCTCTCGGCGGCCTCGGGCTGCGGCTCGGTCGCGCCCTTGGGGAAGCTGAGCAGGGACTGGAAGACGTTGTTGAACAACAGCCAGGAGCCGGGGTCGTAGCCGGAGGCCGGGTCGGTGGCCAGGACGTCGTCGGACATCCCCACCACGACGTTGGAGCCGTCCCCCGCGGAGTCTCCGCTCTCCGTTCCACAGCCGGTCAGCAGTCCGGAGGCGAGGCCCGCCACGATGGGCAGGACCGGCCACTGGTTGCGTATGTTCACGTGTGTGCCTTGTCGTCGGTTCTCGAGAACTCCCGGAGCGTCTCCCTGGCTCCGGGGCACGGCTCCCCGGGGCCGCGGTCAGGGGCCCCGGGGATCCAGCGGGTGCGTCAGCCGCTCACGCCCCGCCCGAGCTCCCAGAGCTGGAGCGTCGAGGCGGAGTTGAGCGCGTAGGCGGTACCCGTGATGTCGTCGCGCGCGGCGACGTACTGCTTGCCCTGCCACAGCGGCAGCACCGGTACGTCACCGGCGACGATGTCCTGAATGTCCGTCAGGCTGGAGGAGGCGGACAGCCGGTCCGCCTCACGGCGGGACTCCGGGATCAGGGTGTTGCGGATCCGGCTGTTGGCGTACGGCGAGCCGAGCGTGTTGTCGGCGTCGAGGAACGGCGCGAGGAAGTTGTCGGCGTCCGGGAAGTCCGGGAACCAGCCCATGCCGTAGACGTCGTACTCGCCCTTCTTCTCGGCCGGGCGGAAGGTGTCCCACGGGGTGCCCTTGATGCCCACGTCGAACAGGCCGCTGGAGTTCAGCTGGTCGCGCAGGACCTCGAACTCCTTCTTGGTGGCCGGGCCGTAGTGGTCGGTCGTGTAGTGCAGCGTGAGCTTCACCGGGGTGGTGATGTTCGCCTGGTTGAGCAGGGAGCGGGCCTTGGTGACGTTCGGCTCGCCGTACTTGTTGAAGAACGAGTTGGAGTGGCCGGTGACGCTGGCCGGTACCAGCGAGTACAGGGGTTCGGCCTGGGAGCCGTAGACCTTGGAGACCAGCGCGCTGCGGTTGACGACCTGGGCCATCGCCTGGCGTACGGCCTTGGACTTCACCGTCGGGGCGTCGGTGTTGAAGCCCAGGTAGCGGATCTCCAGGCCGGGCATCTCGACGAGGTCGACGTCGGTGTCCGCATCCCCCGAGAGTTGGCGGATCTGGTCGGGCGACATGGTGCGGGTCATCAGGTCGATGTCGCCCTCGTCCAGGGCCTTGCCCATGGCGTCGGCGTCCTTGTACGAGACCATGTCGACCTTGTCGTTGTTCACTTCGAGGGCCCCCTTGTACTCGGGGTTCTTGGTGAACTCGGCCTTGACCAGCTCGCCGTCCTCGACATCGGCCTTGAGGGTGTACGGGCCGGAGCCCTCCAGTTCGAAGCCGTCGCGCAGCTTGTTCTTGGGGTAGTCCTCGGGGTCGACGATGCCGGCGACGGGCGTCGACAGCTTGTACGGGAACGTCGCGTCGGCGGTCTTGAGGTGGAAGATGACCTCGCGGTCGCCCTGCGTCTCGACGGTGTCGACGGTGGACAGCAGCGCGAACACGCCGCTGTCGGCCTTGAGGGAGCGGGCGCGGTCGATGGAGTACTTCACGTCGGCCGCGGTGACAGCGTTGCCGTCTGCGAACTTCAGGCCGTCGCGCAGGGTGCAGGCGTAGCGCTCGTTGCCGTTGTCGGTGAAGCCGCAGCGCTCGGCGGCCTCGGGTACCGGCTCGCCCTCGCCGCGCGGCTGGATCATCAACGTCTGCACGGTCTGGCGCAGGATGTTCCAGGTGCCGACGTCGTAGGCGTACGCCGGGTCGAGGGGCGCGGGGGCGTCCTTCGAGGCGGTGAACCGGTCCGTGGTGCCGACGACGATCGCGCCGCTGTCGCCGCTCCCGCTGTCGGACCCGCCGCAGGCGGCGAGCACCGGCGCGAGCAGGCCGATCACGGCCGGCAGCACCAAAGTCTTGCGGTTCATGCTCGAGTTTCTCCAGAGCTGTCGACTCCGTGTACCCGGCATGCAGGGGTGGCGCAGCGGATCACGAAGGTGGGGCGATGTTCTCGCATCGAGATTAGTCCGGACCGGCAGGAGGGTTCGCAGCCACCGGAGTTGAGCACCCATCACGCTGCGGAACCGGGCGCGGACACACCGAAAACCCGACAGCGGAAGCTTTGGTGCAGCGTCCCACCAATCGGGACACAAGGGCACGTCGACGGCCCCCTGGGAGGGGCGCACAGCACACGCCGGATCGACTGTCGACCCCGGTTCGCGTGGGGAACGTCACACGCGTAAACAGGTTCGAGGGCACGGGAATTCGATCGCGGGGAGGGACTCGAATTCGCCTTCGGAATTCCCGCTCTAACGCCACTGCACGCTGGGTGAACGCCTAGCGCATTTCCGTCATCAGCCCGTGCAGAAATGTCAGGTCGACCTCTTCGAGGGAGGTGACGACCGTGCGGCGCAGGGCCGGGGCGATGGGGGCCACGGACGGCACGGCCACGACCTGGCAGCCCGCGGCCTCGGCGGCGGCGACCCCGGTGGCGGTGTCCTCGATGACGGCGCAGCGGGCCGGGTCCGCGCCGAGTCCCGCGGCGGCGGCGAGGTACGGGTCGGGGTGGGGCTTGGTGCGCGGCACCTCGTCACCGGCCACCGTCAGGCTGAAGTGGTGGGCGCCGAGCGAGCTGAGGACCCGGTCGATGATGCGCCGGTGGGAGGCGGAGACGAGGGCGGTGGGGATCTCGTACTCGTACAGCTCGGCGAGCAGCCGTCCGGCGCCCGGCATCAGCGGCAGGGCGCTGTCGATGCGGGACTCGAAGCCGTTGTTCAGGAGGACGGTGAGCTCGTCGAGGGGGATGTCGGCGCCGGTGGCCTCGATGAGGAAGCCCGCGCTGCGGGTCATGGGGCCGCCGACCACGACATGCCGCCAGGACTCGTCGAGGGTGTGGCCGAGAGAGGCGAAGACCTCGACCTCGACGTCCCACCAGAAGCCCTCGGTGTCCACCAGGGTGCCGTCCATGTCGAGGAGCACCGCTTGCAGGGCGGAGCCGTCGGCCGTGAGTGTTCCGAGCGCGGGGACCGTACTGGTCATCCACGTACCTCCTTGAGGGACGTTCAGGCCGGTTCCCACGAGGGGAACCGGCCTGCGGTGGACCGACCAGTCTACGTCGTGCGCGGACGAAACGCTTCTTTTGGCCCGTGTGCCCGCGTAGGCGGCTCAGCGGGCGTTGAAGTACTTGGCCTCCGGGTGGTGGATCACGATGGCGTCCGTGGACTGCTCCGGGTGCAGCTGGAACTCCTCGGACAGCTCGACGCCGATGCGCTCCGGTTCGAGCAGGGCGGCGATCTTGGCCCGGTCCTCCAGGTCGGGGCAGGCGCCGTAGCCGAGGGAGAAGCGGGCGCCCCGGTACTTCAGCTCGAACATGCCCTGCATCTCGTCGGGGTCCTCGCCGGCGAAGCCGAGTTCGGAGCGCACGCGCGCGTGCCAGTACTCGGCGAGCGCCTCGGCCAGCTGCACGGACAGCCCGTGCAGTTCGAGGTAGTCGCGGTAGGCGTTGGCCTCGAAGAGCCGCGCGGTCTCCTCGCCGATGCGCGAGCCGACGGTGACGACCTGGAGGCCGACGACGTCGGTCTCGCCGGACTCCTCCGGGCGGAAGAAGTCGGCCAGGCACAGGCGGCGGCCCCGGCGCTGGCGCGGGAAGGTGAAGCGGGTGCGCTCGTTGCCCTGCTCGTCGAGGATGATCAGGTCGTCGTCCTTGGAGACGCACGGGAAGTAGCCGTAGACCACGGCGGCCTCCAGCATGTTCTCCGTCTGGAGCCGGTCCAGCAGGCCGCGCAGCCGGGGCCGGCCCTCGCTCTCGACGAGCTCCTCGTAGGACGGGCCCTCGCCGGTGCGGGCCTGCTTCAGGCCCCACTGGCCCTTGAACAGGGCGCCCTCGTCGAGCCAGCTCGCGTACTCCTTGAGCTGGATGCCCTTGATCACGCGGGTGCCGCGGAAGGGCGGGGTGGGCACGGGGTTGTCGGTGGCGACGTCGGAGCGGACGTGCCCCTCCTCGGGGCGCTCCTCCGCCGCGGCCGGGGCCGTCGCCCGGACCCGGCGCTGCTTGAGCTCGGGCAGCTTCGCGCCCGGCACGCCCCGCTTGACGCCGATGAGCGCGTCCATCAGGCGCAGGCCCTCGAAGGCGTCGCGGGCGTAGCGGACCTCGCCCTCGTAGATCTCGTGCAGGTCCTGCTCGACGTAGGCGCGGGTGAGGGCGGCGCCGCCGAGGATGACCGGGTAGCCGGAGGCCAGGCCGCGCTGGTTGAGCTCCTCCAGGTTCTCCTTCATGATCACGGTGGACTTCACCAGGAGACCGGACATGCCGATGACGTCGGCCTTGTGCTCCTCGGCGGCTTCCAGGATCGCGGAGACCGGCTGCTTGATGCCGAGGTTGACGACGTTGTAGCCGTTGTTGGACAGGATGATGTCGACGAGGTTCTTGCCGATGTCGTGCACGTCGCCGCGAACGGTGGCCAGCACGATGGTGCCCTTGCCGGCCTCGTCGGTCTTCTCCATGTGGGGTTCGAGGTGGGCGACGGCCGTCTTCATGACCTCGGCGGACTGCAGGACGAACGGCAGCTGCATCTGGCCGGAGCCGAACAGCTCGCCGACGACCTTCATGCCGTCCAGCAGGGTCTCGTTGACGATGTCGAGGGCGGGCCGCTCCTGGAGGGCCTCGTCGAGGTCCTCTTCGAGGCCGTTCTTCTCGCCGTCGATGATGCGGCGCTTGAGGCGCTCGTCCAGCGGCAGGGCGGCCAGTTCCTCGGCCTTGCCGGCCTTGAGGGACTTGGCGGTGGCGCCCTCGAAGAGCTGCATGAGCTTCTGCAGCGGGTCGTAGCCCTCGGCGCGGCGGTCGTGGATGAGGTCGAGGGCCGTCCGGACCTCCTCCTCGCTGAAGCGGGCGATCGGCAGGATCTTGGAGGCGTGCACGATCGCCGAGTCCAGGCCCGCCTTGACGCACTCGTCGAGGAACACGGAGTTGAGCAGGATGCGGGCGGCCGGGTTGAGGCCGAAGGAGATGTTGGACAGGCCGAGCGTGGTCTGCACCTTCGGGTGGCGCCGCTTGAGCTCGCGGATGCCCTCGATGGTGGCGATGCCGTCCTTGCGGGACTCCTCCTGGCCGGTACAGATGGTGAAGGTCAGGCAGTCGACGAGGATGTCCTCCTCGTGGATGCCCCAGTTGCCGGTCAGGTCGTCGATGAGCCGTTCGGCGATCTCGACCTTCTTCTCGGCGGTGCGGGCCTGGCCCTCTTCGTCGATGGTGAGCGCGATGAGGGCGGCGCCGTGCTCCTGGGCGAGGGCCGTGACCTTGGCGAAGCGGGACTCGGGGCCGTCGCCGTCCTCGTAGTTCACGGAGTTGATCACCGCACGGCCGCCGAGCTTCTCCAGCCCGGCGCGGATGACGTCGACCTCGGTGGAGTCCAGCACGATGGGCAGGGTGGAGGCGGTGGCGAAGCGGCCGGCCAGCTCCTCCATGTCGGCGACGCCGTCGCGGCCGACGTAGTCCACGCACAGGTCGAGCATGTGCGCGCCCTCACGGATCTGGTCGCGGGCCATCTCCACGCAGTCGTCCCAGCGGCCCTCCAGCATGGCCTCGCGGAACTTCTTCGAGCCGTTGGCGTTGGTGCGCTCGCCGATGGCCAGGTAGGAGGTGTCCTGCCGGAACGGCACGGACTGGTACAGGGAGGCCGCGCCGGGCTCGGGCTGCGGGGCGCGCTCGGTGGGGGCGGTGTCCCGGACGCGCTCGACCAGCTGCCGCAGGTGCTCGGGGGTGGTGCCGCAGCAGCCGCCGACGAGGGAGAGGCCGTAGTCGCGGACGAAGGTGCCCTGGGCCTCGGCCAGCTCGGGCGCGGTCAGCGGGTAGTGGGCGCCGTCCTTGGTCAGCACGGGCAGGCCCGCGTTGGGCATGCACGACAGCGGGATGCGGGAGTGCCGGGACAGGAAGCGCAGGTGCTCGCTCATCTCGGCCGGGCCCGTGGCGCAGTTCAGGCCGATCATGTCGATGCCGAGGGGCTCCAGCGCGGTCAGGGCCGCGCCGATCTCGGAGCCGAGCAGCATGGTGCCGGTCGTCTCCACGGTCACGGAGACGATCAGCGGTACGGAGTGGCCGGTGGCCTCCATGGCCCGGCGGGCGGCGATGACGGAGGCCTTCGTCTGGAGCAGGTCCTGCGTGGTCTCCACGAGCAGCGCGTCGGCGCCGCCGGCGAGCAGGCCCTCGGCGTTCTGCTGGTAGGCGTCCCGGATGGCGCCGAAGGTGGTGTGGCCGAGGGTGGGCAGCTTGGTGCCGGGTCCCATCGAGCCGAGCACCCAGCGCTGCTGCCCGGTGCTGCGGGTGAACTCGTCGGCCACCTCGCGGGCGATCCGGGCGCCTGCCTCGGACAGCTCGGTGACGCGCTCGGGGATGTCGTACTCGCCGAGGGCGGTGAGGTTGGCGCCGAAGGTGTTGGTCTCCACGCAGTCCACGCCGACGTCGAAGTAGGCGGCGTGCACCGAACGGACGATGTCCGGGCGTGTCAGGTTGAGGATCTCGTTGCAGCCCTCGAGATTCTCGAAGTCCTCAAGGGTGGGGTCCTGCGCCTGGAGCATGGTGCCCATGGCTCCGTCGGCCACGACCACGCGGGTGGCCAGGGCTTCTCGGAGCGCGGACGCACGGGTCCGGCTGTCTGCGGAAGGGGTCGGCGGCAACGAGGCCATGAAAAGGGCTCCCTCGGATGCGACGGCTGTCGGCTTTGCGGCTTCCCGGACAGCCGAAGGGCATCCGGGATGGGCGCACCGCGCCAGCGTAACCGGGAGTGGGCTTGGATGGGCAGCACGTCCACGGGGCGGACTCCGGTGGTGCCGAGCGCCCCGCGGGCGACGGATCAGCCACCGGTGGCTGAAAAATGGCGACCTGCCATTAGCGAGAGGTCGGCATCGACCGGTAGTGTTCGACATTGCCGAACGAGGGCTGTGGTGCCGCTTGTCGGCGGTCGAAGGGGACGGAGGCAGTACGGCGATGGCACGGAACATCCAGTCGCTCGAACGGGCGGCCGCGATGCTGCGGCTGCTCGCGGGCGGCGAGCGGCGGCTCGGCCTGTCGGACATCGCCTCGTCGCTGGGCCTGGCCAAGGGCACCGCCCACGGCATCCTGCGCACCCTCCAGCAGGAGGGCTTCGTGGAGCAGGACGACGCCTCCGGGCGCTACCAGCTGGGCGCCGAACTGCTGCGTCTGGGCACCACCTATCTCGACGTGCACGAACTGCGGGCCCGCGCCCTGGTCTGGGCGGACGACCTGGCCCGCTCCAGCGGCGAGAGCGTCTATCTCGGCGTCCTGCACCAGCAGGGCGTACTGATCGTGCACCACGTCTTCCGGCCCGACGACAGCCGGCAGGTCCTGGAGATCGGGGCCATGCAGCCACTGCACTCCACAGCCCTGGGCAAGGTGCTGTCCGCCTACGACCCGGTGGCGCACAGCGAGGCCCTGGAGGCCGACCGCAAGGCGTTCACCGACCGGACGGTGTGCGAGCCGGAGGACTTCGAGCACCTCCTGGACGTGACCCGCGCGCGCGGGTACGCGGCCGATGTGGAGGAGACCTGGGAGGGCGTCGCCTCCCTGGCCGCACCCATCCACGACCGGCGGCGCATGCCCGTCGGGGCGGTCGGCATCACCGGCGCCGTGGAGCGGCTGTGCCGGTCCGACGACGAGCGGGCGCTGCGTCCCGAGCTCATCGCGGCCGTACGGGACTGCGCCCGCGCGGTCTCGCGGGACCTGGGCGCCGGGCGGTTCTGAGGGCACACGAGCGGACCGGGCCGTCGCACGGCGTCCCGGTCCTCGGCATGTCCGCGCTCACCTGCGGAGAAGATCACGGGGGCCGCGGCGATCAGTAACGATCAGATTTTCGAGTCCACAGCCCTTGACGTGCTCGTAACGCCGAAGCAAGACTCCCGTCCATCGGTCGACATTGTCGAACAGCTACCGGCAATACGCGCTAGAGTGTGACAACGCCAGGCCGGTATCGAACTTCCCTGGACGTAGGACAAAGGAGTCGCGGGTGTCCAGCTCCGACATCTTCATCGGCGAGACCATCGGTACCGCCATACTCATCCTCCTCGGCGGCGGCGTCTGTGCCGCCGTCACGCTGAAGGCCTCCAAGGCACGCAACGCCGGCTGGCTCGCCATCACCTTCGGGTGGGGCTTCGCGGTGCTCACGGCCGTCTACACCTCGGCACCGCTGTCCGGTGCCCATCTGAACCCGGCCGTGACGCTGGCCATCGCCATCAAGGACGGCGACTGGAAGAACGTCCCGGTCTACTGGGCCGGACAGGTCCTCGGCGCCATGATCGGCGCGGCCCTGGTCTGGATCGCTTACTACGGTCAGTTCCACGCCCACCTCACCGACCGCGAGATAGTCGGCGGCCCGGGTGCGCAGGACACCGCGGCCAAGGCCGTCGAGGCCCAGGAGAAGGGCGCGGGCCCCGTGCTGGGCGTCTTCTCCACCGGCCCCGAGGTCCGGGTCGCCTGGCAGAACGTCGCGACGGAGATCATCGGCACGGTCGTGCTGGTGCTCGCCGTGCTCACCCAGGGCCTGAACGACAAGGGCAACGGCCTGGGCACCCTGGGCGCCCTGGTCACCGCGCTCGTCGTGGTCTCCATCGGCCTCTCCCTCGGCGGCCCGACGGGGTACGCGATCAACCCGGCCCGTGACCTCGGACCGCGCATCGTGCACGCCCTGCTGCCGCTGCCCAACAAGGGCGGCTCCGACTGGGGCTACGCCTGGGTCCCCGTGGTGGGTCCGCTGATCGGCGGCGCCATCGCGGCAGGCATCTACAACGTCGCATTCGCCTAGGAGCGATTCCCCGCCCTGCGGGAAACTTCCAGCACGCGCCGTACGTAAAGCCCCATAAACCCGGAATTACCAGGAGCACACAGTGACCGACGCGCACACCGCCGGCCCCTTCATCGCCGCCATCGACCAGGGCACCACCTCCAGCCGCTGCATCGTGTTCGACCGGGACGGCCGCATCGTCTCCGTCGACCAGAAGGAACACGAGCAGATCTTCCCGAAGCCGGGCTGGGTCGAGCACAACGCCACCGAGATCTGGACGAACGTCCAGGAGGTCGTCGCCGGGGCCATCGCCAAGGCCGGCATCACCCGCGACGACATCAAGGCCATCGGCATCACCAACCAGCGCGAGACGACCGTGCTGTGGGACAAGAACACCGGTGAGCCCGTCCACAACGCCATCGTGTGGCAGGACACCCGCACCGACGCCCTCTGCCGCGAGCTCGGCCGCAACGTCGGCCAGGACCGCTTCCGCCGCGAGACGGGCCTGCCGCTCGCCTCCTACTTCGCCGGCCCCAAGGCCCGCTGGCTGCTCGACAACGTCGACGGCCTGAAGGAGCGCGCCGAGGCGGGCGACATCCTCTTCGGCACCATGGACACCTGGGTCATCTGGAACCTGACCGGTGGTACCGACGGCGGCAAGCACGTCACCGACGTCACCAACGCCTCGCGCACGATGCTCATGAACCTGCACACCATGCAGTGGGACGAGAAGATCTGCGAGTCCATCGGCGTCCCGCAGCAGATCCTGCCCGAGATCCGCTCCTCCGCCGAGGTCTACGGCGAGATCACCGGCGGCAAGCTGGGCGACCTGCTCGGCGGCATCCCCGTCGCCTCGGCGCTCGGCGACCAGCAGGCAGCGCTGTTCGGCCAGACCTGTTTCGCCGAGGGCGAGACGAAGTCGACCTACGGCACCGGCACCTTCATGGTGATGAACACCGGTGACAAGATCATCAACTCCTACAGCGGCCTGCTCACCACGGTCGGCTACAAGATCGGCGACCAGAAGACGGTCTACGCCCTGGAGGGCTCGATCGCCGTCACCGGCTCGCTGGTGCAGTGGATGCGCGACCAGATGGGCCTGATCTCCACCGCCGCGGAGATCGAGACCCTCGCCCTGTCCGTCGAGGACAACGGCGGCGCGTACTTCGTGCCGGCCTTCTCCGGCCTGTTCGCCCCGTACTGGCGCTCCGACGCCCGCGGTGTGATCGCCGGCCTGACCCGGTACGTCACCAAGGCGCACCTCGCGCGCGCCGTCCTGGAGGCCACCGCCTGGCAGACGCGGGAGATCGCCGACGCCATGACGAAGGACTCCGGCGTGGAGCTGGCCGCCCTGAAGGTCGACGGCGGCATGACCTCCAACAACCTGCTGATGCAGACCCTCGCCGACTTCGTGGACGCCCCCGTGGTGCGCCCGATGGTCGCCGAGACCACCTGCCTCGGCGCCGCCTACGCCGCCGGTCTCGCCGTCGGCTTCTGGAACAGCACCGACGACCTGCGCGCCAACTGGCGGCGGGCCGCCGAGTGGACCCCCCGCATGGACGCGGAGACCCGCGCCCGTGAGTACAAGAACTGGCTCAAGGCCGTCGAGCGGACCATGGGCTGGCTCGAGGACGAGGAGTAAGAAACAGCATGACCACCAAGTCCACCCTGCAGACCGTGCCTGCCCTGGGGACGCACCCGGCCTCCGGCTCGAACCCGAGCCGAGCCGAGACCAGGGAGCAGCTCTCCAAGGCGTCGTACGACCTTCTCGTGATCGGCGGCGGCATCCTGGGCATCTCCACCGCCTGGCACGCCGCGCAGTCCGGCCTCAGGGTGGCTCTGGTGGATGCCGGCGACTTCGCCGGCGCCACGTCCTCCGCCTCCTCCAAGCTGCTCCACGGCGGCCTGCGCTACCTCCAGACCGGCGCGGTGAAGCTGGTGGCGGAGAACCACTTCGAGCGCCGTGCGGTCTCCCGTCAGGTGGCTCCCCACCTGGCGAACCCGCTCACGTTCTACCTCCCCGTGTACAAGGGCGGGCCGCACGGCGCGGCGAAGCTCGGCGCGGGCGTCTTCGCCTACTCCGCGCTCTCCGCGTTCGGTGACGGCGTCGGCCACCTCCTGTCCCCCGCCAAGGCGGCGCAGGACGTGCCCGAGCTGCGCACCGAGAACCTCAAGGCCGTGGCCGTCTACGGCGACGACCAGATGAACGACGCCCGCATGGCGCTGATGACGGTCCGCGGGGCCGTCGAGGCGGGCGCTGTGGTCCTGAACCACGCCGAGGTGACGGGCCTGCGCTTCACGCAGGGCCGGGTCACCGGCGCCGAGCTGAAGGACCGCCTGTCCGGTGACGAGTTCGGTGTCAGCGCCCGGCTCGTGCTGAACGCGACCGGCCCGTGGGTCGACCACCTGCGCAGGATGGAGAACCCGAACGCGGCGCCGTCCATCCGCCTGTCGAAGGGCGCGCACCTGGTCCTCAAGCGCACCTCCCCCTGGAAGGCCGCGCTCGCCACCCCGATCGACAAGTACCGCATCACCTTCGCCCTCCCCTGGGAGGACATGCTGCTGCTCGGCACCACCGACGAGGTGTTCGAGGGCGACCCGGCGGACGTCTCGGTCACCGAGCAGGACATATCCCAGATCCTCGACGAGGCCGCCTTCTCGGTCCGCGACCAGCAGCTGAGCCGCGACCTCATCACGTACTCCTTCGCCGGCCTGCGGGTGCTGCCGGGCGGCCCCGGCGACACCGCCAAGGCCAAGCGCGAGACGGTCGTGACGGAGGGCCGGGGCGGCATGCTGTCCGTGGCGGGCGGCAAGTGGACCACCTTCCGCCATATCGGCCGGACGATCATGAAGAAGCTGGAGGCGCTGCCGGGCCACCCGCTGGGCGACGACTTCGAACCGATCAGCGCGCTGCCGAAGAAGCTGCCGCTGCCCGGCATCGCCAACCCGCGGGCGGTCGCCCACCGGCTGCTCACCGACCGGCCGGCACCGGGCCCGCGCATGGCGGCCGACACCGCCAAGCACCTGGCGACGCACTACGGCTCGCTGGCCTTCGACATCGCCCGCCTGGCCAACGAGAGCCCCGAGCTCGCCGAACGCGTCCACCCCGACGCCCCGGAGATCTGGGCGCAGGTCGTCTGGGCCCGGGACCACGAGTGGGCCGAGACGCAGGACGACGTGCTGCGCCGCCGCACGACGCTGACGATCCGCGGCCTCGCCACGGACGACGTCCGCGCCAAGGTGCAGGACGTGCTCGACAAGAAGTAGGCACGAGTACGGGGGACCCCATCCCGGCAGGGGCGGCTCCACGCCGACGGAGCCGCCCCTGCCGCGTTCCCGTGGCCGCATAATGACCTGATACGTCGGAGGTCTTAAACGCACAGGGAGGCCGCCATGGCAGTCACCGACGAGGCGATCGAGAAGATCAAGGGGATGATCGTCTCCGGCGCGCTGCGCCCGGGCGACCGGTTGCCCAAGGAGAGCGAACTCGCCGCCGACCTGGGCTTGTCGCGCAACTCCCTGCGGGAGGCGGTGCGCGCCCTGTCGCTGATCCGGATCCTCGACGTGCGGCAGGGCGACGGCACGTACGTCACCAGCCTCGACCCGCAACTCCTGCTGGAGGCGATGAGCTTCGTCGTCGACTTCCACCGCGACGACACGGTCCTGGAGTTCCTGGCCGTACGCCGCATCCTGGAACCGGCGGCGACCGCCATGGCGGCGCTGCGGATCAGCGAGCAGCAGCTGGACGCGCTCGGCGCCCAGCTGGACAAGCTCGGCGACACCCCGTCCGTGGAGGATCTCGTCGCCTGCGACCTGGAGTTCCACCGGGGCATCGTGCAGAGCTCGGGCAACTCCGTGCTGTGCTCGCTGCTCGACGGCCTGTCAGGCCCCACGACCCGGGCCCGCATCTGGCGCGGCCTCACCCAGGAGGACGCCGTCGCCCGCACCCTGCGCGAGCACCGGGCGATCCTCGCCGCCCTGCGTGACCGGGACGCCGAGGCGGCGCGCTCGTGGGCGACCGTCCACGTCGCGAGCGTGGAGCAGTGGCTGCGCTCCACGCTGTGACCAGGGCCTCACGGACCGCCCGGACGAACCGGGGGTGTCCGGGGGCGGATCGCGGGGCAGTGATGGGGGCACTCCCCCTGCGAGGGGGCTGCGGGCGCCCCCGCGGCACGCCGTAAGGTTGGGTGGTCAAGCGAGGGCACGTCGGAAGGAGGCGCTGGGTGATCGAGCTCGAGGGGGTTCCCGAGCTGGTCGACCCGGTCATGGTGGCCGCGTTCGAGGGCTGGAACGATGCCGGCGACGCCGCCTCCACCGCGGTCGCGCATCTGGACCGGGAATGGAAGGGCGAGGTCTTCGCGGCGCTGGACGCCGAGGACTACTACGACTTCCAGGTCAACCGCCCCACGGTGTTCATGGAAGCGGGCGTCCGCAAGATCACCTGGCCGACGACAAGGTTGTCGGTGGTCCGGGTCGGTGGCGAGAAGCCGCGCGATCTGGTCCTCGTCCGGGGCATCGAACCGTCCATGCGGTGGCGTTCGTTCTGCAACGAACTGCTGGGCTTCGCACACGAACTGGGCGTGGAACTGGTGGTCGTCCTGGGCGCCCTGCTCGGCGACACCCCGCACACCCGTCCGGTTCCGATCAGCGGCACGACGTCCGACCCGGACCTGGCCCGCCGCATGGACCTGGAGGAGACCAAGTACGAGGGCCCCACGGGCATCGTCGGCGTCCTCCAGGAGGCGTGCACGCACGCGGGTGTCCCGGCCGTCTCGCTGTGGGCGGCGGTGCCGCACTACGTGTCGCAGCCGCCGAACCCCAAGGCCACACTGGCCCTGCTGAACCGTCTCGAGGACCTGATCGACGTGCGCATCCCGCTGGGCGAGCTGCCCGAGGACGCGCGCGCCTGGCAGGTCGGCGTGGACCAGCTGGCCGCCGAGGACAGTGAGGTCGCCGAGTACGTCCAGTCGCTGGAGGAGGCGCGGGACACCGCCGAGCTGCCGGAGGCGTCCGGCGACGCCATCGCCCGGGAGTTCGAGCGCTATCTGCGGCGCCACGACGGCGGCGGACCGCCCGGAGCCGGCGGTCACGCCACGGCGGACGGCAGCGACAGCACCTCGTACCTGCGGGACAACCCCAGCGGCCGCACCCGCCCCCCGAAGCCGCCCAAGCCGGGCACGGACGACGACGAGTCGTCGGAGGACTGAGGCTGAGGGCGTAGCACGAACGCCAGAGGGGCGTCTCCCGGGCCGGGAGACGCCCCTCCGTCCGTTTCCCGGGCTAGAGCGCCACACCCAGCAGCGCGTCCACCGCCCGGGAGACCACTCCGGGTGCGCCGGTGTCCGTGCCGCCGCTGCGCTCCTGGAGCGCGACCCAGCGGTCGACCGCGGCGAGTGCGGCAGGGGCGTTCAGGTCGTCGGCGAGGGCCTCGCGGATCTCGTCGACGAGCGCCTCCGCCGGCGGCCCGTCGGGCCGGGACACGGCGGCCCGCCAGCGGCCGAGCCGTGCGACGGCGTCCTGGAGGACCTGGTCGGTGTACTCCCAGTCGGCTCGGTAGTGGTGGGCGAGCAGCGTGAGCCGGATGGCGGCCGGGTCGACGCCGTCGTGCCGGAGCCTGGAGACGAAGACGAGGTTGCCCTTGGACTTGGACATCTTCTCGCCGTCCAGGGCGACCATGCCGGCGTGCACGTACGCCTTGGCCATGGGGAACTCGCCGGTGAGGGCCTGGGCGTGCGAGGCGCCCATCTCGTGGTGCGGGAACGCCAGGTCGGAGCCGCCGCCCTGGATGTCGAAGCCCATCCCGAGGTGGTCGAGAGCGATGGCCACGCACTCGATGTGCCAGCCGGGCCGTCCGCGCCCGAGCGAGCCGCCGTCCCAGCTGGGCTCGCCCTCGCGGGCCGCCATCCACAGCATCGGGTCGAGGGGGTTCTTCTTGCCCGGGCGGTCCGGGTCGCCGCCGCGCTCGGCGGACAGCAGCCGCATCGCCGCCGCGTCCAGGCCCGAGACCTTGCCGAAGTGCGGGTCGGACTCGACGGAGAAGTAGACGTCGCCGTCCAGTTCGTAGGCGGCACCGGCGTCCCGGAGCCGCTCGACGAGCGGGACGATCCCGGGTATGGCCTCGACGGCGCCTATGTACTGCCGCGGCGGCAGCATCCGCAGGGCCGTCATGTCCTCGCGGAAGAGGGCCGTCTCCTTCTCGGCGAGGGCGGCCCAGTCGATGCCGTCGCGCTGTGCCCGCTCCAGGAGGGGATCGTCGACGTCGGTGACGTTCTGGACGTAGTGAACCTGGCGCTTGGTGTCGAGCCACACGCGCTGCACGAGGTCGAACGCGTTGTAGGTCGCCGCGTGTCCCAGGTGCGTGGCGTCGTACGGGGTGATGCCACAGACGTAGATACGGGCGACGGGACCGGGGTCGAGGGTGACGAGGCCGCCGGTCGCGGTGTCGTGGATCCTCAGGTCGCGGCCCTGACCAGGCAGGGCGGGGACCTCGGAAGCGGGCCAGGCATGCATGCCTTGAGCCTAACCGGACTGAAGTTCCATATACGAATGGGAGCGGTCCACTCGGCCGAGAAGGCGCTCTTGCGGTGATCCGGCGGCTGTGCTGCTACACGGGTGGCCAGGGAATCGCCGGCCATTCCCCGCCCGGCTCCGGGTGGGTTCCCGAGGCGAGCAGGGCGCCGACGCGGGCCCGGGTGGCGTCGATCTCGGCGCCGGTGATCAGCGGTGCGAGCCGCGCGGCGAGCGGCCCGCCCTCGGCCAGGCCCTTCCTGAGGCCTTCGAGGACGCCGGCGGCCTCCTGCGTGAGCGGCTCCCCCGCCCACCCCCACAACAGGGTCCGCAGCTTGTTCTCGGCGTTGAACGTGACCCCGTGGTCGATGCCGTACAACCGTCCCTCACCGGTGGGCAGCAGGTGTCCGCCCTTGCGGTCGGCGTTGTTGATCACCGCGTCGAGGACCGCGAGCCGCCGCAGCCGTTCGTCGTCGGCGTGCACGAGCAGCGCGGTGCGTCCCTCGCCGACCTCGGCGAAGCCGACCGCCTTCCAGCCCGGCCCGGGCTCCTCGCCGTCGACCAGGGCGAGCAGTTCCGCCTCGGGCGTCACCTCGACCCACAGCTGGCACATGCCCTCGCCGTGGGGCCCGTCGCGCAGCACGGTGGGCGGCACGAGGCCCCAGCCGGTCGCCTCCGAGACCTCGTACGCGGCGACCTCGCGCTGGGCCAGCGTCCCGTCGGGGAAGTCCCACAGCGGCCGCTCGCCCGCGACCGGTTTGTAGATGCAGGCCGCGTCCTGCCCGTCGTAGGACACCGTGCAGTACAGGGCCGCGTTGGAGGCCTCACGGATGCGTCCGCGCACGGTCAGTTCGCCCCGGGCGAGCAGCTCGGCGGCGTTCACCGGAGGTGTCACGCTCCGCGGCGGTATCCGTTCTGGCGCGGACATACGTGTCCTTCCGGGTCGAGCGGGAGGCTGCACAGCGGGCACGGCGGCCGCCCGGCGTTGACGACGTCGAGAGCGCGCTTGGCGAAGGCCCTGGCCTGCGCGCCGGTGAGCCGGACCCGCAGCATCGGGGGCCCGTTCTCCTCGTCCTGGAGCAGCCGCTCCTCCGCCTCGGCGAGGTCCTCCTCGGATTCCGCGTCGAGCTCCACGAGCGCCTGCGCCTCGACGATCATGAGCTGCTCGTCGCCGTCCCAGGCGAGGGCCATGGTGCCGACCCGGAACTCCTCCTCGATGGGGGTGTCCAGCGGGGCGGTGTCGGTGTCCGAGGGCGCGACGGCGGGGACGTGGGCGCTGCCGCCGCTACGGCGTACGACCTCGTCGAGCAGTTCGTCCATGCGCTCGGCGAGGGCGGCGACCTGGGTCTTCTCCAGGGCCACGCTGGTCACCCGGGAGCCTGCGGAGGCCTGGAGGAAGAACGAACGGCGCCCGGGCAGTCCGACCGTACCGGCCACGAAACGCTCCGGATGGTCGTAGAGGAACACCTGACGGGACACGTCCTGTCTCCATTGGAATCGTGGGAACCGTGTGACCACGGCACTGCTGCGACCGCTTCACCCTACTGCGGCGAACGATCACGGTGCGCCCGCACCACCCCCGACTTCGGCCTCGCCGCCCGGCGGTGCCTCGCGCGGCACGAGGGAGGTGAAGTCGCCGGTGTCGCCGAGCCGGACGAGAAACGGCCGCAGTCGTGTGTAACGGATCGCGGTGATGGAACACGGTTCGACGGAAATCCGCTGGAAGAGGTCCAGGTGAAGCCCGAGGGCGTCCGCGACGAGCGACTTGATGATGTCGCCGTGCGAACACATGAGGTACACGGCGTCGGCGCCGTGGTCGCGCTCCACGCGCGCGTTCCACTCGCGGACGGCCTCGGCGGCACGCGTCTGCATGGACCGCATGGACTCCCCGCCGGGGAAGGCCGCCGCGGAGGGGTGCGCCTGCACGACCTCCATCAGGGGCTCGTCCTTGAGCTCGGCGAGCTTGCGTCCGGACCAGTCGCCGTAGTGGCACTCGCCGATGCGCTCGTCGGTGTGCGGGCTCAGTTCCGGCCGGGCGTCGAGCAGTGGCCGGATCGTCTCCTGGCAGCGCTGGAGCGGGCTGGTGACGATTTCGGCGAGGGGCAGTCCGGCCAGCCGCCCGGGGAGCGCGGCGGCCTGTGCGGCGCCGCGCTCGTCGAGGGAGACGCCGGGCGTCCAGCCGGCGAGCAGTCCCTCGGTGTTGGCGGTGGAGCGTCCGTGCCTGACCAGGATCAGCGTGGGCATGCGCTCCAGCGTAGGCGCACGCGCGCGTGCGGTGTCGTTTCGAGTGACGGGAGACTCGGTTCGTGATCGTCGACTGTGCCATCTACCGCGAAGGACAGCGGACGGAAGGGCCCGAGGACCTCTCCGACGCCCTGGGTGAGGCCCGCACGGCGGGCGGGTTCGTGTGGATCGGGCTGCACGAGCCGACGGAGGACGAGTTCGACCATGTGACCCGGGAGTTCGGGCTGCACCCGCTGGCCGTCGAGGACGCCCTCAAGGCCCACCAGCGGCCCAAGCTGGAGGTGTACGACGACTCGCTCTTCGTGGTGCTCAAGCCGGTGGCGTACGAGCCGCAGAGCGACACCGTCTCCTCCGGCGAGATCATGATCTTCCTGGGCGACTCGTTCGTCGTGACCGTCCGGCACGGCGAGGGCTCCCCGCTCAAGGCCGTGCGCCGGCGCCTGGAACAGGAGCCTGAGCTGCTCGGCAAAGGCCCCACGTCCGTGCTGTACGCGGTCGCCGACGCCACCGTCGATCACTATCTGGACGTGGCGACCGAGTTGCAGACCGATTTGGAGGGGCTGGAGGCGGAGGTGTTCTCGCCGGACGGCGGGGGGTCCCGGAACACGGCGTCCCGGATCTACGACCTCAAGCGGCAGGTCCTGGAGTTCCGGCGGGCGACCGGGCCGCTGGCCCCGCCGATGAGCCGGCTGGCGGGCACGGCGTCGACGGGAGTGGCCGTGCCGTTCGTGGACGACCGGGCCCGGCCGTTCTTCCGCGACGTCAACGACCACCTCACGCGCGTGAACGAGTCGGTGGAGAACCTGGACCGGCTGGTGTCGGACATCCTCTCGGCGCATCTGGCGCAGATGAGCGTCCGGCAGAACGACGACATGCGCAAGATCTCCGCATGGGCGGCCATGGCCGCGATCCCCACCATGCTGGCGGGGGTCTACGGCATGAACTTCGACCACATGCCCGAGCTGCGCTGGGCCTGGTCCTATCCGGCACTGCTCGTGGTGATGGCCGTCCTGGAGGTAATGGTCTTCCGGCTGTTCAAGCGTCGCGGGTGGCTGTAGCCGGGCCGGCTCAGGCGAACTCGGGTTCCGGGGAGGCGGGGCCGCCGAGGGCGTTGCGGCGCTCGGGCGTGGTCAGCGACACCATCCGGCGCCAGCCGCCCATGCGTTCGTAGGCGTACACCGCGTGGATGCCCGCCGCGAGCACCGCCGACTTGGCCTTGGACCAGCCGAGGATGCGGCCCATGTGCGCCATCACGGCGAGGCTGACGTCCCGGTAGATCCGGATCTCGGCGAGTGCGCACTCGCGCAGGGTGCGCTGGATGGCGCGGCCGTGGCCCGCGTAGGCGAAGCGCAGCAGTTCCTCGTGGCAGTAGGCGAGGTGGTTGTCCTCGTCGCCCGAGATCTGCTTGACCGCGCGGCCGATGTCGGGGTGGTCGGCGAAGTGCTTGCGGAGCAGGTCCATCTGCTCGGAGGCGCGCTGCTCGGTGACTCTGCTGTGCGAGAGGTAGGTGACGATGTCCTGGACCGTGAGCCGCTCGTCGCGGTTCAGCCGGGCGTGGGCCAGGCCGATGCCGTTCTTCTCCAGGAGCATGGTGTAGTCGGTCTCCGGCGGGACCGGGACGGGGTCGACGCCGCGCTTCTTCATCAGGGCGTTGAAGATCCGGCCGTGCTTGTCCTCGTCGGCGCCGTGCCGGCTGATCTTGGGGGCGAGTTCACGCTCGGCCTCGGGCACGAGCTCGGCGATCCGGGCGTTCTCCCAGCCGCCCTGGGTCTCGCCGCTCGCGGCGACGGAGCAGAACAGGGCGAAGGACTCGTCGTTGTCGAGGATCTCCTGGAACAGGCTCTTGGCCGAAAGCATCGTGGGCACCTCTCCCGCGCGCGTGGGCGTTCTGCGGTGTTCCGCAGGTTCTCGCGAAGAACGAGTCAAGTGCGGGGCGGAGGGTGCTGCAACAGGTGTGAGGGACAACTCCGCCGAATGGAGGACGACGGGGGCGGCGCGCCGGACCGGGTGAGCGGCGGTCTGCCGTAACCGCAGGCGGCCCGGCGCGTTGTTCTGCGTGACGGCCGTGGCGGGGAAGACCCCCGAGCCCCCACCACGGCCGCAGAAACTTCCTAGGCGAGTCCGGCCCGCTCCAGGGCTTCCGTGCCGGCCCGCAGGGACGCGAGCCGCTCGTCGAGCGTGAAGCCCGCCGGCGCGAGGGACAGGGTGGTGACCCCGGCCGCGGCGTAGGCCTTCATCCGGTCCGCGATCCGCTCCACGGAACCGAGCAGGGTCGTCTTGTCGATCAGGTCGTGCGGCACGGCGGCCGCGGCGCCCTGCTTGTCGCCGGAGAGGTACTTGCTCTGGATCTCGGCGGCCTCCTGCTCGTAGCCCATGCGCCGGGCGAGCTGGTTGTAGAAGTTCTGCTTGGGGCTGCCCATGCCACCGACGTACAGCGCGGTGTAGGGGCGGAAGGTGTCGGCGAGCGTGGCCACGTCCTTGTCGTCGCCGACGGCGAGCGGCAGGGTCGGGCAGACGTCGAACCCGTCGAGGGTCTTGCCGGCCTTCTCGCGCCCGGCGCGCAGGTGCGTGATCGTGGTGTCCTCCAGGTGCTCGGCGGAGGGGAAGATCAGCAGGGCGCCGTCGGCGATCTCGCCGGTCTGCTCCAGGTTCTTCGGGCCGATCGCGGCGATGTACAGCGGGATGTGCTCGCGCTGCGGGTGCACGGTCAACTTGATCGGCTTGCCCGGGCCGCCCGGCAGGGGCAGCGTCCAGTGCTGACCCTCGTAGGACAGGCGCTCGCGGGTCATGGCCTTGCGGACGATCTCGACGTACTCGCGGGTGCGGGCGAGCGGCTTGTCGAACTTGACGCCGTACCAGCCCTCGGAGACCTGCGGGCCGGAGACGCCGAGGCCCAGGCGGAAGCGGCCGCCGGAGAGGGAGTCGAGGGTGGCGGCGGTCATGGCGGTCATCGCGGGCTGGCGGGCCGGGATCTGGAAGATGGCGGAGCCGACGTCGATGCGCTCGGTCTGGGCGGCGACCCAGCTCAGTACGGTGGCCGCGTCGGAGCCGTAGGCCTCGGCGGCCCAGCAGACGGCGTACCCGAGGCGGTCGGCCTCCTGGGCGACGGCCAGGTTGTCCGCGTCCATTCCGGCACCCCAGTAGCCGAGGTTGATACCGAGCTGCATGCCGCATCCCCTTACTGATCAGTAACGTGCCTTGTGCGGAGACCTTAGCGCGGGGCCGGGGGCGCGGTACACGGCCACCGCCGCCATGTCGTTTAGATCTGTGAACAGGAATCATGGACGCGACCGTTGACGCGTCCGCGACCAGTCCCTACCTTTCGCGGGAAAGCGCTTTCCGTCATCCACCTTCCGCAGTCGAACGGAGAGGCACCGATGAAGCGAGCACTTCCCCTGAGACTCCACGCGACCCTGGCCACGATGGCCCTCGCCGCCGCGACCGGCACACTCGTGTCGATGCCCGAGGCCGCGGCGGCGACCGGCAGCGCCACCGGCTACGCGACCCAGAACGGCGGGACCACCGGCGGCGCCGGAGGCCAGACGGTCCGGGCGACGACGGGAACGGCCATCCACCAGGCCCTCTGCGGCCGGGCGAGCACCAGCACCCCGATCACCATCGAGGTCACGGGAACCATCAACCACGCCAACACCAAGAAGGTCTCCGGCGCCGGCTGCGACACCGCCGACGGCGTGATCGAGCTCAAGAAGGTCAGCAACGTGACCCTCGTGGGTGTCGGCGGCGGCGCCCTCTTCGACCAGCTCGGCATCCACATCCGCGAGTCGAAGAACATCATCGTCCAGAACGTGACCGTACGGAACGTCAGGAAGTCGGGCTCCCCCACCTCCAACGGCGGGGACGCCATCGGCATCGAGCGCAACGTCCGCAACGTCTGGATCGATCACACCACCCTGGAGGCGTCGGGTGGCGAGTCGGAGGGCTTCGACGGCCTGTTCGACCTCAAGGACGACACCCAGTACGTCACCCTGTCCTACAGCGTTCTGCGCAACTCCGGCCGCGGCGGCCTGGTCGGCAACAGCGAGAGCGACCGGTCGAACGGCTACATCACGTACCACCACAACCGGTACGAGAACATCGACTCCCGGGCCCCGCTGCTGCGCGGCGGCATCGCGCACCTCTACAACAACCACTACGTGCGGCTCAACGAGTCCGGCATCAACTCCCGGGCCGGGGCCCGCGCCAAGGTGGACAACAACTACTTCGAGGACTCCAAGGACGTCCTGGGCACCTTCTACACCGACCAGGCCGGCTACTGGCAGGTCGGCGGCAACATCTTCGACAACGTCACCTGGTCCGCCCCGGGCAGCGAGAACCGCCCGGCCGGCCCCGACCCGAAATCGAACACCACGGTTTCCATCCCCTACTCACACGCTCTCGACGCGGCAGGCTGCGTGCCCGCCGTCGTGAGCCGGACGGCGGGCGCGAACAAGGGGCTTCAGGTGTCGGACGGCAGGTGCTGAGCGAGGACGACGAGCCGCGGCCGGCCCGGGGCAACGGACCGGCCGCACCCGGAGATCCGACGGACCGGCCCCACCCGGAAATCCGTCGTCCACAGGCACCCACAGCGCAGGTTCTGGCCAGTAATCTCGGCGTTCATGGAGCAGAGGCATCTCGGCCGCACCGGCCTTCGTGTGTCCCGGATCGGGCTCGGCACCCTGACCTGGGGGCGGGACACCGACGAGCACGACGCCGCGGACCTGATGAAGACGTTCTGGGATGCGGGCGGGACCCTCGTCGACACCGCGGACGTGTACGGCGACGGGGACGCCGAGTACCTGCTCGGCAGGCTCATGGACGGCCTGGTGCCCCGCCGTGACCTGGTCATCTCGACCAAGGCCGGCAGCGTGCCGGACCCCGAGCGCCGCTTCGACGGCTCCCGCGGCCATCTGCTCTCCGCCCTGGACGGTTCGCTCTCCCGCCTCGGCACGGACTACGTCGACCTGTGGCACGTGCACGCCTTCGACCCGGACACCCCGCTGGAGGAGACCCTCCAGGCTCTCGACCTCGCGGTCTCCAGCGGGCGGGCCCGCTATGCCGCCGTCTCCAACTTCTGCGGCTGGCAGCTGGCCAGCGCCGCGACCTGGCAGCTGGCGGCCCCCGGAACCCGGACCCGGCTGGCCGGTACGCAGCTGGAGTACTCCCTGCTCCAGCGCGGTGTCGAACGCGAGGTGCTGCCGGCCGCGCTCGAACTGGGCATAGGCCTGCTGCCGTCCTCACCGCTCGGGCGCGGAGTGCTGACGGGGAAGTACCGGGGCGAGACGATGCCGCCGGACTCGCGGGGCGCCTCGGAGCACCTCGCGCCGTTCGTGGCGCCCTACCTCGACGACACGGCGAGCCGCATCGTGGACGCCGTGGCGACCGCGGCCGACGGGCTCGCGGTGACGCCGCTCCAGGTGGCCCTGGCATGGGTCCGCGACCGGCCCGGGGTGGCGGCGCCGATCGTCGGCGCGCGCAACGCGCAGCAGCTCACGGCGGCGTTGTCAGTGGAGACCCTTAGTCTTCCTGACGAGATCTGCCGGGCGCTCGACGATGTGTCGGCGCCCGTGCACCGCTATCCCGATCACGACTGGAGCACGCTGTGAGCACGGAGCCCGAGACCACGGAGGACGCCGAGCCGGGGCTGCCGGGCGCAGGGAGCACATCGGCCGGTGGGACCGGGAGCGGGACCGGGGACGGCGAGACCGGCGCCGCGCGACCGGCATCGGCGGAGGAACCCCGAGTCGGCGCGGAGAACCCCCCGGCCGAGACCGGGCAGGCCGCCTCAGGTGAAGGAGCCGATGCCGACACCGGGCAGGCCGCCTCAAGGGAAGAAGCCCAGGCCGACACCGGGCAGGCCGCCTCAGGGGAAGAAGCCCAGGCCGACACCGGGCAGGCGGCAGACACCGCGGACGGTGACGCCGGTACCCCGCAGGTGTCCGAGGCCGAGGCCGAGTTGCGGGCCCAGCAGGCCGAGCGGGAGCGCATCGAGCAGCGCAAGGCCGAGAAGAAGGCGCCGATCGCGAGCGGCACCAAGCTGAGCGGCAAGGCCGCCGATCTGCTGGCGGCCGTACGGGCCGTCGAGAGCGGCGAGAAGCCGTCGGCGGCTGTGTTCGAAGAACCGCCCCCCGCTCCTCGGCGCTCCGCTCCCGAGCCGGAGCGGCGACCGCGGCCGGTGGCGCCCGAGCCCGTCTCCGCGCCGGCGGGCCCCGCCCCGGAGGCGGTCCGGGCCGTGCGGCAGGTGCTCGGCGAGGGCGGTGCCCCGGAGGTGCTCGCTCAGCAGGCCGCCGCGGTTCTCGGCGAGGGCGCGGACGAACTGCTGCGCTCCGACCCCTGGCAGTTGCTGCGGATCGCCGGGGTGCGGCCCGAGCAGGCCGACGGTTTCGCCCGGGCCCTGCTCGGCGCCGCGTGCGGCCCGGACGACGCGCGGCGGGGCCGGGCCGTCACCGGCTGGCTCCTGGAACAGGCGGCGCTGGCCGGGCACACCGTCCTGGAGATGCCCGCACTCCTCGCGGCCCTCGCGCAGCGGGGCGTGCCGGAGCCCGAGAGTGCCGTGCAGGACGCGATCGCCGAGGGTGAGGCCCTGGTCTTCCAGGACGCCCTGGAGGGCGAGGCCGGCTCCCCCGCCCCCGCCCCGGTGGACGGGGAGGTCGAGGACGAGGAGCGTCCGGTCCGTGTCCTGGTCGGCCTGGAGCGGTACGCGATGGCGGAGGAGAGCCTGGCGGACGGGCTGGCCCGGCTGGTCAACTCGGCTCCCAAGCAGGACGGTTCGGCCGAGGAGTGGGAGCGCGCCGCCGCCGCGGCCCGGGGCTCGGCCGCGGAGCTGATCCGTGCGGTCGCCGGTCAGGGCCTGGTGCTGCACACCGGCGGGGAGGCGTCCCTGGCCGAGCCGGCGGCCCTGGTGAACGCCGCGTGCTCGCTCGGCCTGCGGGCCTGGGCTGCCACGCACGGCCCGATCGGCCGCAACCGTTTCGCGGCTCTGCTGCGGCGCTCCGGCCCGGCGGCGGACGCTCCGGGGCAGGTCGGCGAGGCACCCGTCGGCTCCCCCGTCGCCACCGTCTCCGGGCTGCTCACCGGCCTCGAAGGGCCCGGCCGGGACAGGGACGGGGCCCTCGATCTCGATCTGCTGGTCGTGCTCGACGCGCCCCAGCTGGATGTGGAGACGGCGGCTCTGCTGACCGAGTCGCTGCCGGACGGAGCACGGCTGGTGCTGGCCGGCGATCCGGCGGTGCTCTGGTCCGCAGGGCCGGGGCGGGTGTTCGCGGATCTGCTCGCGGCGCGCATCTGCCCCCAAGTGGCCTCGCGCCGGCCGGATCCGGGGCCGTTGGGCGAGCTGGTCTCCGGTGTCGGCATCGGCGAGCTGAACCAGGTCGAGGCCCCCGGCAAGGAGGTCGTGATCGTGCCGGTGCGGGACGCCGGCGAGGCGGTGCACCGCACGGTGCAGCTCGTCGTGGACTCGGTGCCGCGCGCGATCGGGGTACCGGCCGAGGAGACCCAGGTGATCACCCCCGGGCACGGCGGGGCCGTCGGAACGCGTGCGCTCAACGCGGCGCTGAAGGAACGGCTCAATCCGGGCCCGGGCCGCTTCGGCGGCTTCGACCCCGGTGACCGGATCGTGCACTCCCCCGCCCCGGGGCGTGCGCTGCCGGGCCGTGTGGTGACGGCGGACGCCGAGGGGCTGCATCTGTCGTGCGAGGGCGAGACCGTCGTCGTACCGAAGGAACGGGTGGAGCAGTCCGTGCGGCACGGGTGGGCGCTCACCGCGCACCAGGCCGTGGGGAGCCGGTGGCCGGCGGTGGTCGTGGTGCTGCCCGGCGACGCGGCGCAGGCGCTCAGCCGGCCGTGGGTGTACACGGCGTTCGGGCGGGCCGACCGGCACCTGTCCGTGGTGCACGGGGTGGAGCAGGCGCTTGCCCGGGCGGTGGCCGAGGTTCCGGCGAAGCCCCGGACGACGCGTCTGCCGGTGCTGCTGGCGCCGCAGATCAGCGGCACGTGACGGGGGTGGTGGTCAAGGGCCCGGGCCCTTGACCACCACCCCCGTGGCCGTCGGCGTGCGCGCTCAGCGGCGGTCCGCGTCCAGCGGCTCCAGGTCCTCGTCCTCGTCGAGGTTGCTGTCGAGCCCGTCCGTGTCCTCGTCATCGTCGTCGACGTCGTCGATCTCGTCGTCGAAGACAGCGCTGACGTCGAAGCGGCAGACCACCTGCTGCGGGTCGACCTGCTCGAACGGTGCTTCCAGCCACTCGCCGGGCTCGGCCGGTTCGTCCGCCGCCGTCACCCAGAGCGTGGAGTCGCCCTCGTCCAGCCCGAACTCCTTGTGCCGGGAAGCGATCTCGTCGGGCTCGAACTCGCCGAAGAGCAGCCCGAGTGCGCCGTGCACCGTCCCGGAGGCGCCGTCCTCGCCCTCCGCCGCCTCGATCCGCTGTGCCTGGGCCAGCAGGCGCTGGGGTTCGACGACGGCGTAGTCACGGCGGATCAGCACGCTCAGGGCGTTCGGTTCCTCGGGGCCCGCGTACGGGGGCAGGGCGTCCTCCGCACCGGGGATCTCGAAGGGGGTGACCTCGTCGTAGCGGTCGTAGAGCAGTTCGTCGTACACCTCTGCGGCCGCGGCGAGCTGGTTGAACGCCTCGTAGACGGCCGGGTCGTCCTCTCCGGACCTGCGTTCGACCGCGG
Organism: Streptomyces sp. SID5643; assembly: GCF_009872555.1. Classification (NCBI taxonomy): domain Bacteria; kingdom Bacillati; phylum Actinomycetota; class Actinomycetes; order Kitasatosporales; family Streptomycetaceae; genus Streptomyces; species Streptomyces sp. SID5643. The sequence goes on along the minus strand of NZ_WWIC01000362.1, from coordinate 48,389 downwards.
CCAGGTGGCGGTCGAGCGCGGTCTTGACCGCCTCGGCGGCGGCGCGTACCTCGGCAGCGGTGGACTGCGCAGCATCAGACATAGTGCAGACGCTATCCGTACCAGGCCCCAGCCCGCACAATAGATGCGATGCCGGAATACGAATTTGTCGACGTGTACGTGCCTCGCGGGGTCTCCCGCAAGGAGACGGCACGTCTGCTGACGGACCACGCGGAGTACGGACACTGGGAGTTGTACCGTCTGAGCCTGCTGCGCGACGGCAGCCGCAGGGTGCGGTTGCGCCGGCGGATCATCCGCCAGGCGCGGGCCACGTGGTGAGCTGGGACGGGGCACGGGAAGAAGGCGCATGACGGAGCGGGCCCCGCATCGGCGGGGCCCGCTCCGTTGTGCGGGAGGTGTCAGGCGGAGGCGCGCGCCTTGCGGTAGAGGATCGCGCCCGCGAGCAGCGCCCCCGCGCCGGCCGGGAGGGCGAAGCCGAGCGGCAGGTCGCTGCCGGTGCTGGCGAGCTGGGATTCACCCTCGGGCTGGGTGACGAAATGGGCGCCGGGCTTGTTGCCGTGCAAGGAGCCGCCCACCGGGGTCTCACCACCGGCGGAGGGCGGGGTGCCGGGCGTGCCGGGGTCTCCGGGCTCACCGGGACCGCCGGGGTGACCGGGCTTTCCGGGTTCACCGGGATTGCCGGGAGTACCGGGCTTACCCGGCTGTCCGGGGGTCCCCGGGTCGCCGGGGTTCCCAGGCCGGCCCGGCTGGCCCGGCTCGTGGCCGCGGGGCGGAGTGCCGTGCTGTCCGCCGCCGCCGTTGGTGCAGTCGTTGCCCGTGCTGGGGTTTCCGACGCCGATGACGTCGACGCTGTTGCCGCAGACGTTCACCGGCACGTGGACCGGCGCCTGGACGTGGTTGCCCGAGCCGACGCCGGGTGAGTCGGTGGCGTGCCCGCCCGCGTGGGAGCCGCCCTTGCCGCCGTGTTCGCCGTATCCCCCCGACGACGATCCACCGCCCTGGTTGGCGCACGAGTTGCCCACCGACGGGTTGAGCACGCCGACGACGTTGACCGTGTTCCCGCACACGTTGACCGGTGCGTGCACCGGCGCCTGCACCGAGTTTCCGGACAGCACGCCGGGCGAGCCCGACGCCGAGCCCTGGGCGCCCGAGTCGGCGTGAGCGGAGCCGCCCGCGGCGGCGATCACGCCGGTCGCGGCCGCCACGGTCATCAGACCCTTGCGGGTGACCTGTCGCATTTACTGAATACCTGCCTTCGACCGTGTCTCGAATTCTTCTCGAATTCCCCGAAAGAAGCGTTCGGTCCCGGAGCGCATGGCACGCGCTCCGGGACCGATGGCTTTGGACTCCCCTCAGCGAGGGGGAAGCATCACTTGTTGATGCAGGTGTTGCCGAAGGCGGGGTTCAGCAGCCCGATCACGGAGACCGTGTTGCCGCAGACGTTCACCGGGACGTGAACGGGCACCTGGACAACGTTGCCGGACAGGACGCCCGGGGAGTGCACGGCGGCACCCTGAGCACCCGAGTCGGCGACGGCCAGGCCCGCGCCCGCGAGAACCAGCCCACCGGTGGCAGCCGCAGCAGCGACGACCTTCTTGATCATTATTCCTCCTAGTTGGCAAAGCGACCCATCTTGCGATCGCATTACCTGTAACGAGGCTGGAGTAATGAGGCTACGAGCTTATGGTCGCATTCACTCTTCCCAGTCGATTCCGTACGCGCGACCGAATACCCCGTGCCGCACGGGCGCTTTCAGGACGCGTCGATGAAGCGGTCGAGCACCCGCACGCCGAACTTCAGGCCCTCCACCGGCACCCGCTCGTCGACGCCGTGGAACATGCCGGCGAAGTCCAGCTCGGGCGGCAGCTTCAGCGGTACGAAGCCGAAGCCGCGGATGCCCAGGTCGTCGAAGGACTTGGCGTCCGTGCCGCCGGAGAGCATGTAGGGGATCGCCTTGGCGGTCGGGTCCTCGGCGAGCAGCGCGGACTGCATGGCCCCGACGAGCGCCCCGTCGAACGTGGTCTCCACGGCCTTGTCGGCATGGACGTCCTCGCGGCGTACGTTCGGGCCGAGGATCCGGTCGAGGTCGGCGAGGAACTCCTCCTCGTGGCCGGGCAGGAACCGTCCGTCGACGTGGGCGGTCGCCTCGCCGGGGATGACGTTGACCTTGTAACCGGCGCCGAGCTGCGTGGGGTTGGCCGTGTTGCTCAACGTCGCGCCGATGAACTTGGCGATGCCGCCGAGCCGGACGAGGGTCGACTCCATGTCCTCCGGGTCGAGTTCGGTGCCGAGCGCGTCACCGAGCTCGTCGAGGAACGCCCGGGTGGTCTTGGTGACCCGCACCGGGAACTTGTGCCGCCCGAGCCGCGCGACGGCCTCCGACAGCTCGGTGATCGCGTTGTCCCGGTGGATCATCGATCCGTGCCCGGCGGTGCCGGCCACGGTGAGCTTCATCCAGTGCATGCCCTTCTCGGCCGTCTGGATCATGTAGAGCCGCCGCTGCTCGCTGACGGTGAACGAGAAGCCGCCCACCTCGCTGATCGCCTCGGTGACGCCCTCGAACAGCTCGGGATGCTTGCGCACCAGGTGCTTGGCGCCGTAGGTGCCGCCCGCCTCCTCGTCGGCGAGGAACGCGAGGACGATGTCGCGCGGGGGCTTGCGCCCGCTGCGCAGCCGGTCGCGGACGACCGCGAGGGTCATCGCGTCCATGTCCTTCATGTCCACGGCCCCGCGGCCCCACACACAGCCGTCGGCGACCTCGCCGGAGAAGGGGTGGTGGGTCCAGTCGTCGGCGTTGGCCGGTACGACGTCGGTGTGGCCGTGGATGAGGAGCGCGGGCCGGGAGGGGTCCTCGCCCTCGATCCGGGCCACCGTGGAGGCGCGGCCCGGGTGGGACTCGAAGATCTGCGGTTCGAGCCCGACCTCGGCGAGCTTCTCGGCGACGTACTCGGCCGCCTTGCGCTCGCCCGGACCCGAGTGGTCGCCGTAGTTGCTGGTGTCGATCTGGATCAGCTCGCGGCAGAGGTCCACGACCTCGTCCTCGCCGGTGACGCTCCTGGCCGTGTCCGTCTCGCTCACGTGCTTCCTCCCGGTGTCACTGCTGGTGGGTCCCCCTCATCCTCCCTCTCCCCGGCCCGCACCCCAAGAGCGCTCCCGGCCCGTCACACGCCGTTCACGCCTCTCAGGGTGCCACCGGGGGGTGATCGGCCACCCCGGAAAGCCTGGTAATGTTTACGTCGTCGCCGCGGGGAGAACCCACGCGACAGACACCTTGTCCGGGTGGCGGAATGGCAGACGCGCTAGCTTGAGGTGCTAGTGCCCTTTATCGGGCGTGGGGGTTCAAGTCCCCCCTCGGACACATGAGGCTGAGGGCCGTGACCGCGAGGTCACGGCCCTCAGCTGTTGTCCGTCGAGCCACTGGCAGCCACCGCTGCCACTTCCTCTCTCGCCGGAGCACGGGACTCGGAACGGTTCGGTGAACCGGTGCCGCACACCCCTCCGACCTGCGGTTTGGCGTCCGGTTTCGGAGTGCTTCGGAGTTCGGCCGTCCGGGCATCGAGCGGACTCAGGGTGATGTCACCAACCAGTCGCGGAGTCCGGGAGGACGGCATGCGGAAGATCATCACCCTGAGGAGCGCGGTCATCATGGGCGTGGCGGTGGCCACCGGCGCGGTCGCGGGCGGAGCGGTGGAGGCGGTGGCCGAGATCGGGGAGGCGGGTCCCGTGGTGACCGGAGCGGTGGCGCTCTGGTTCGCGGAGAAGCTGGACCGGATCATCGGTGACGACAGCGGCGAGGAGCCCCAGGGCTGAGAAGCGGCCGGAGCGCCGGGAGGTATCCCCGTCAGGGGTGTGCTCGCCGGCGCTCCGCGTCCAGTCGGACGGCCAGTGACGAACCGAGGTAGTCGGCCTCGAAGGGCAGCAGGCGGCTCCGGAGGACTGGTCTGATGCTTCGCAGCCCCCGCTCCGCGTACTGGCGGCACCAGGAACTCTGGTCGAGCGCCACCGCGAGTTTGAGGAGCCTCAACAGGGCGACGTCCTTCACCTCCGCCCCGGCAGCACGGATCAGGAGGTCGAAGAGTGCTTCGAAGAGCGGCCGGACGATGCCCGCCTCGCTCGTCCGGCGCTTCTGCCACTCCCCCTGGAGAAGGCGTTCCTCCACACCGGTGACTTCCGCCGAGGAGGCATCCGCGCCGAGAAGTGTCGCGATACGGCCGACCAGTCCTTTGCGTCGCGTCCGGTCGAGGAGTCGGCAACTGATCACCAGCAAGGAGATCCGGGTCCGGTCGAATGCGTCTCCCCCGTGCTGACCGGCGCAGATGATGCCGTGCCGCGTCAGTTCCTGGACGATCGCATCCACGGCTTCGGTCGGCAACGAGTCGCTCTCCGTCGCCAGCCGTCGGCTGACCAGGTCCACCAGACGCGCACCGGGTTCACCGCTTACGGTCACGAGCACGCTCATGCACGTCTCGTAGCGGGCCAGCGCATCCGGGTGCGGAGCGGGTGGGCAGATCAGGAGGGCGATCAGGGCATGAGCCGCTGAGACATGGCGTCCGTAACCGTCGAGGACGAAGCTCGACGTGAGAGCGGTGAGTTCGTCGAACACCGGTAGCGCAGGCTCGACGAGACGCTCCGCGTCCCGGTCGTGCAGCGGGCGCGTGCGGCGTAGCGCGCTCAGAGGTTCGTCGTCCTTGACCAGCGGCATGTCCGTCCCCAGTAACCACGACATGTTGTGCGCCGCCGGATCGGCATCGTGCTGGCCCAGTCGGATGACGATGTCCCTGGGGCCATCGTGGTCAGTGCCCCTCGACACCGGCATGGTGCCCACGGCGCTGACGAAGGCGTCCCAGGAGGTCGACGGCAGCTGGGATTTCCAGAGTGTGGCGTGAGTACGCCAGACCTCCGCCGGGGATCCACCGTCGGCGACGAGTTCGGAGAACCTCAGCAGTTGGCCGGCGGACAGAGCCACCAGCAGCAGGTTGGCGCTGTGGCAGGCGTGGCGGAAGGTGGCCGGTGTCGGGCCCATGGTGTAGCCGGTGTCGCTGCCGGGCGGCAGTGCGTGCAAGGCCGCCGGAAAGAGTTGGGCGACCGTGTCCGTGCCGGGCAGCAGGTCGCCGAGGTAGTCGATGATCTGGGCCCGGTCGGTGAGCGGGGTGAACGACAGCAGGGAGAACAGCAGTCCGTCGTACGGCCCTTGATCGGGGCAGTGCCGCAGGGTGAGGGCGATCTTGCGGGCCACGAGGTACTCGCCGAACGTGGCGTGCAGGAACTCGTACCAGATGCGGTGCTCACCGCCATCGAGTGTCGCCTTGGCCTCATGGATGAAGAAGAAGAACTCCCCGAAAAGCAGTCGCGTGGGCCTGCGGGTCCGCCTGCGACCGGGGGCGCGCAGGAAGGCCAGGTCGTGGTCAGCCTCCTCGGCGGTTACGCCCTGGCTGCCCCGGTTGAACATGCCGGCGGCTATCACGGAGAGCAGATCGAGCTCTTCCTCGACCCTCTCCTCCACGGCTTCCGGGCGCATCTTGCAGTGGTGCTTGCGAATCTGCCGACGGACGAACAGGGTGAGCAGGCGTTCGTAGAGGGTCGTGACCCTGTTCATCGGCGCCGCCCACTCGGCGTCCCCTTCGTCGCGCATGGCGTAGTAGAGCGTCAGCATGAGCAGCAACAGTGGCTGGGGCGCCAGATCGGGGTGGAGGGCGCCCAGGTCCCGGGGCAGCGGGGGGATGCTGCGACCCGCGTTATGGGTGTTCCAGACGTCTGACCAGCGGGCAATGCGGGCTGCGTCGAACGGCTCCAAACGGATGATGACCGTCTCGTCCGGGATCTTGGCCTGGTCGGCGACCACAGTGCGGCTGGTGACGACGGCAGCCACCGGTAGTCCTGCTTCGGCCGACCTCTCCTGGAAGTCGGCGATCTCCTCAAGGTAGTACCAGTGGTCGGCTCCGCCTGCCTGGAGGAGTTCATCGAAGCCGTCGAAGATCAGGACGGGCAGCACGCCTGAGCAGGAGGAAGTGACCGTGTCCCAGGTGATGTCCTTGTTCGTGGCGTGACGCAGCGCCTGAGCGATCTGGTCGAGGATCTCGGCGTCGGCCGTCACGTTGCGCAGTTCGATCCTGATGGGCAGGTAGTCGGTGGGCGGGAGGCGCGCGGCCAGCAGGCGTGTGAGCAGCGACTTGCCCGCGCCCGGGTCGCCCAGAATGAGCAGCGGCCGGTTGACCGTGGGAAACCCGCTGAAGTGCCCGGCGAGGAACCCTTGAATCTCCTGCCTCAGTGGCCGGGTGCTCCACCAGGCCTCCACATGGGGTCTGCTGTCGGAGTCGTGGACGGCCGTCCGGAACGCCGGATTCACGTACCCCCGGGACAGCGACGGGACGCGGGGAACGCATTTCGACCGGCCCTGGTGTGCGTCGTTGATCGGCGAGACGGGGTGACCGAGCGCACTGCGGTGGATCTCTGACAGCCGCACAGACCAGGCCGGTGCAGGAACCTGTCGGGCGAGGGCCCTCAGCAGCGTTTCCAGCCCGTCGAGCCCTCTCTTCTGGGTGTGAAGATCCCGGTACAGCTCTTGGAGTCGGTCGCGTGCCTCACCGTCGGTGCAGGCACCGAGTGCCCCGGCCGCGTCCGAGCCGTCCTGCATCCCCGCCCAGACGAACAACTCCGGGCATTCCGCCGCCAGTTCAGCCAGACGACCCTCGTAGATCGAGGCACAGCGCCCCGCATCCTGTCGGCTCGGTATCTCTCCCCGCAGGCTCGCCCAGACCCTGGCGTAGTGGTCGACGACACGGGCGTGATGGTCGTCGTAGCGGGTGTTTGCGACCGGCAGTGGTGCGGCGGCGAACGTCCCGTCGTCCAGACCGTTCTCGAAGACGAGGTGCAGGTCGACCGCGACGCCGTAGGCGAGGACGGCGTCCAGCAGGGGGCCCTTGACGCATCCTTCGATCACCACGATCGTGTGCGCGGCATGCAGCAGACGGATGCGATGGGGATGGCAGGCGCGGCGCACCCTGCGTCCGAGGTCCGCCATCAGGCCTCGGGTGAGGTCGTTGAATTGGTCCCGGAAGGCGGACAGTCCTTCCGTGGATTCCAGTAGGCCCACGCCAAGGGCCTGCATCTCACCTTGTAATTCCCCGTTTCGGCCGGCAAGCACCGCGGCCGCGCCGTAAGGCACCGCCGGGTCCCACTCGTCACCCCAGCCGGTGGCGTACTCCTCGAACCGCTCCGCCTCGTACGCGTCCTGGCAGACCGTACAACCCGCCCGCTCTCCGGGATCCTTGCGTGCGCGGCCGGAGCGCAGTTCCAGCGCCCGCTGTGCGTCGAGTTCACGCACCAGCTCGTCGAGTCGCCGCCGCCAGTAGGCGAGGGACCCGTCACAAGCGGAGACAATGGCTCGTACCACGTCCCAGTCGGGAGCCTTCGCCCGCTTGCCGTTCAGCAGCTCGGAGACGGCCGACGCACTCAGGTCGAGCCGGTCGCAGAGCTCCTGCCGGCTGACGCCGCTTCTGGTGACCTCGTCCTTCAGCGGGCGCCAGAAGGCAGCCACGGGATCACTGCCCGCCACGTCGCGCTCCCCCTCGTCGTGCAACTCGTCCTGCGACGGAGGATAAGGGCGCCAAGTGCCGCGGGGGCCCCTGTCGGCACAATGGGGACCATGACCCACCGCATCGCCCGTTCCCGTCACCTCGTACGGCCGGTTGCCTGCCCCTGCGGGCTCCCCGAGCCCTACGAGGCGTGCTGTGGCCGCTACCACTCCGGAGCCGCCGCCGCGCCGACCGCCGAGGCGCTGATGCGGTCGCGGTACTGCGCCTTCGTGAAGGGCGAGGCCGGGTACCTGCTGCGGACCTGGCATCCGCGGACGCGGCCCGGGACGCTGGAGCTGGATCCGGGGATGCGGTGGACCGGGCTGGAGATCCTGGGGACGAGCGGCGGATCCGCGTTCCACTCCGCCGGGATAGTGGAGTTCCGGGCGTGGTACCGGGGCGGGTCCCTGCACGAGCGGAGCAGCTTCGAGCGGGTGGACGGGGTGTGGGTCTACGTCGACGGGGAGTTCCCGGTCTAGCCGTTGCTACGGCGCCAGGATGTCGAGTTCCTGGAGGGCGCCGACCGTGATCTCGCGGGTCAGCTGCTCCGCCCGGGCGGCGTCGCCCGCGCGGACCGCTTCGGCGACCTGGACGTGCAGGGTGACGGCGGCCGGGTCGGGGTCCTCGAACATCACGTCGTGCTGCGTGCGGCCGGTCAGGACCTCCGCGACGACGTCGCCGAGGCGGGCGAACATCTCGTTGCCGGAGGCGGCCAGGATGACGCGGTGGAAGGCCACGTCGTGGAGGAGGTACCCCTCCAGCTTGTGACCGCGGGAGTGGGCGACCATGCCGAGGGCGCACTCGGTGAGCTCGGCGCACTGCTCGGACGTGGCGTGCCGGGCGGCGAGACCGGCCGCGACGGGTTCGATCGCCGAGCGCAGCACCGTGAGGGACCGCAGCTGGCCGGGGCGGTCCGCGCCGGCCAGACGCCAGCGGATGACCTGCGGGTCGTAGACGTTCCACTCGGACTTCGGGCGGACCGTCACGCCGACGCGGCGGCGGGACTCGACCAGGTACATGGACTCCAGGACCCGGACCGCCTCGCGCATCACGGAGCGCGACACGTCGAAACGCTGGGCGAGCTCATCGGTGCGCAGGACGCTGCCCGGCGGGTACTCACCCGCCGTGATCTCGGGGCCGAGGGTGTCCAGTACATGGCCGTGCAGGCCCCGGCCCGGTGTGCTCATGCACTCAGCGTACGGGGTAGATCACGCAGACAAAAAGTCAGACTTATTGAGCACGAGCTCTTGAATTCGTCGTACCTAATGGGTTTCAGTTGCGTTGACATCACGTGTCGACCCCGGACAGCGGACAGTGAGGCAGCGATGAACACCCCCCCTGTCGTCGTGGTCATGGGCGTAGCGGGCACCGGCAAGACCACCATCGGTCCCCTGCTCGCGGCCCGGCTCGGCGTTCCGTACGCCGAGGGCGACGACTTCCACCCGCCGGCCAACATCGCCAAGATGTCGGCCGGTACCCCGCTCACCGACGAGGACCGCCTGCCCTGGCTCGACGCCATCGGCGCGTGGGCGCACGGGCGGGCCGGGCTCGGCGGGGTGGTCAGCTGCTCGGCACTGAAGCGGTCGTACCGCGACCGGCTGCGGGCCGCCGCGCCCGGCGTGGTCTTCGTGCACCTCACGGGTGACCGCGCGCTGATCGAGGACCGGATGTCGCACCGGCAGGGGCACTTCATGCCCACGGCGCTGCTCGACTCCCAGTTCGCCACGCTCCAGCCCCTCGCGGCGGACGAGGCGGGGGTCGGGGTGGACGTCGCGGGCAGCCCGGAGGAGATCACCGAGCGGGCGGCGCACGCCCTGCGGGATCTCCCCGAGCCCGTCCAGTAGCCCCCGGCGGTTTCCCCTCCCCTCCCCTTCTCCCCAACGCAAGGGAACCCACCGTGACCAGACTCAGCGTCGAGATGCTGGCAGCGGACGCACCCGAGCCGATCACCTCGGCCGGCCACGCTCAGCTGGGCATCGCCGTCCTGGCGGGCATCGTCGTCATCGTCCTGCTCATCACGAAGTTCAAGCTGCACGCCTTCCTGGCCCTGACCATCGGGTCACTGACGCTCGGCGCGATCGCCGGGGCGCCGCTGGACAAGGTGCTCACCAGCTTCAGCGCCGGCCTCGGCTCCACCGTCGCGGGCGTCGGTGTGCTGATCGCCCTCGGGGCGATCCTCGGCAAGATGCTCGCCGACTCCGGCGGCGCCGACCAGATCGTCGACACCATCCTCGACCGGGCCGGCGGGCGGTCGATGCCGTGGGCGATGGTGCTGATCGCCTCCGTGATCGGGCTGCCGCTGTTCTTCGAGGTCGGCATCGTGCTGCTGATCCCCGTTGTGCTGATGGTCGCCAAGCGCGGCGACTACTCGTTGATGCGCATCGGCATCCCGGCGCTCGCGGGACTGTCCGTGATGCACGGCCTGGTGCCGCCGCACCCCGGGCCGCTGGTCGCGATCGACGCGGTCGGCGCCGACCTCGGCATCACCCTGGCGCTCGGCGTCCTGGTCGCCATCCCCACCGTGATCATCGCCGGTCCGGTGTTCTCGAAGTACGCGGCCCGCTGGGTCGACGTCCCCGCCCCCGAGAAGATGATCCCGCAGCGGGCCTCCGAGGAGCTCGACAAGCGCCCCGGCTTCGGCGCCACGCTGTTCACGGTGCTGCTGCCGGTGATCCTCATGCTGGCCAAGGCGCTGGTCGACATCGTCGTCGACGACCCGGAGAACCACGTGCAGCGCGTCTTCGACGTGATCGGTGCCCCGATGATCGCGCTGCTCGCCTCGGTGCTGGTCGGCATCTTCACGCTGCTGCGGCCCGCCGGGTTCTCCAAGGAGCGCATATCGCCGCTCGTCGAGAAGAGCCTCATGCCGATCGCGGGCATCCTGCTGATCGTCGGCGCGGGTGGCGGCTTCAAGCAGACGCTGATCGACACCGGTGTGGGCCGGATGGTCCTGGACATCTCCCAGGACTGGGCCATCCCGGCGCTGCTGCTGGCCTGGCTCATCGCGGTGGTGATCCGCCTCGCGACCGGTTCGGCGACGGTGGCCACGGTCTCGGCCGCCGGTCTGGTCGCCCCGCTCGCGGCGGACATGTCGAGCACGCACGCGGCCCTCCTCGTCCTGGCCATCGGCGCCGGCTCGCTGTTCTTCAGCCATGTCAACGACGCCGGGTTCTGGATGGTGAAGGAGTACTTCGGGCTGAGTGTCGGCCAGAACATCAAGACCTGGTCCGTCATGGAGACGATCATCTCGGTGGTCGCCGGCGGCATCGTCCTGCTGTTGTCCCTCGTGATCTAGGAGTGCCGCGGCGATGACGGCTCATCCCCTCTTCGACATCGGCGGCCGTACGGCCCTGGTCACCGGCTCCAGCCGGGGCATCGGACTCGCCCTCGCGCGCGGTCTGGCGGAGGCCGGCTGCACGGTCGTCCTGAACGGGCGTGACGAGCACCGGCTCGCCGAGGCAGCCGCCGGGCTGCCGGGCGACCGGGTGCACACGGCCGCGTTCGACGTGACGGACGGACCCTCGGTGGCCTCGGGGGTCGCCGAGGTCGAGGAGCGGGTGGGCCCGCTCGACATCCTCGTCAACAACGCGGGCATGCAACTGCGGGCCCCGCTGCTGGAATTCACCGACTCCGACTGGCACCGGATCCTGGACACCAACCTGACCAGTGCCTTCCTGGTCGGCCGTGAGACCGCGCGCCGGATGACGGAACGCGGCCACGGGAAGATCATCAACATCTGCTCGTTGCAGAGCGAGGTGGTACGGCCCGGGATCGCGCCGTACGCCGCCACCAAGGGCGCGCTGAAGATGCTCACCAAGGGCATGTGCGCCGACTGGGGTCCGAGCGGTGTGCAGGTCAACGGGCTCGGCCCGGGCTACATCGAGACCGAACTGACCCGGCCGCTGGTGGAGGACGAGGAGTTCAGCTCCTGGGTGCGGCGGCGTACGCCGGCCGGGCGCTGGGGCCGTACGCAGGACCTGGTGGGCGGGTTGCTGTTCCTCGCCTCCCCCGCGGCGGACTTCGTCAGCGGGCAGGTGCTGTATGTCGACGGCGGCATGACGAGCGTGCTGTGACCTGCCGGGAGGCGGCTGTGATGCCGGCGTGTGTGATCCACGGCCGGGGTGACCTGCGGGTCGCGGAGCTGCCGGTGCCGCGGCCCGGGCCGGGGCAGGCGCTGGTCGCCGTGCGGTACGGCGGGGTGTGCGGCTCCGATCTGCACTACTGGCGGCACGGCGGGGTCGGTGACTTCCGGCTGCGGGAGCCGATGGTGCTCGGGCACGAGGTCGTGGGGACGGTGGTGGAGTACGGCCCCGGTGCCGCGGGCCCGGCTCCGGGTACGGCCGTCGCCGTGCATCCGGCGACCCCGTGCGGGATGTGTCCGGAGTGCGGGGGCGGGCGGCGCAACGTGTGCCGGGACACGCGCTACCTCGGCAGCGCGGCCCGTTTCCCGCACGTCCAGGGCGGTTTCGCCGCCCGAGTCGTCGTACCCGCCGAGCAGGTGCGGCCCCTGCCGCCCGGCCTCGGCCTGCGGCGGGCGGCACTCGCCGAACCGCTGTCGGTGGCGCTGCACGCGGTGCGGCGGGCCGGGGAGGTCAGGGGCCGGCACGTTCTGGTCACCGGCGCCGGGCCCATCGGGTGTCTGGTGGTCGCGGCGGCGAAGGCGGCGGGTGCGGCGGACGTGACGGTGACGGATCTCCTGCCCGAGGCGTTGGAGTACGCCCGGGCCGCCGGTGCCGGGACGGTTGTCCGCGCCGACGATCCCGGCGATGCCGGGTGGCCCGACGAGGTCGATGTGGCCGTCGAGGCCTCCGGGGTGGCCGCGGGCCTCGACGCGTGTCTGCGGCGGGTTCGGCGGGGTGGGGTCGTCGTGCAGGTGGGGATGTTGCCGCCAGGGCACAGTTCCTTCGCCGGGAACCTGGTGGTGAGCCGGGAGATCGAGCTGCGGGGGGCGTTCCGCTTCGACACGGAGTTCGACGAGGCGCTGACGCTGCTGGCGGCGGAGCCGGCGTTCGACGGACTTGTCAGTGCGGTGGTCCCCGTGGGGGAGGCCGAGCGGGCCTTCGCCCTGGCGGCTGACCGGAGCCGGTCCTGCAAGGTGCTGCTGGATTTCGCCGCGGCGCCGTAGGGCTGTGTGCCGTCGGGCGGGTGCGGGTGCGTTGTGGTGGATCGCGCAGTTCCCCGCGCCCCTGAGTGAGCTACTGGCGCCACAGGGGGTGCTCCCGGTCTGCCCACTCTCTGCTCACCCTGCCCGTGCGCATGCCCCTTCTCGACTCCGGGTCCGCCAGGGCCATGCCGATGTGGCCGGCCAGGACGATGCCGATGGTCAGGGCCAGCCAGTCGTGGACGAAGGTGGCGCTGGTGCGCCAGAGCAGGGGGGTGAGGTGGGTGAACCACATCATCAGGCCGGTGGCGAGCATGACCAGCGTGGCCCCGGCGATCCAGGACGCGTAGAGCTTCTGCCCGGCGTTGAACTTCGCCGCGGGGCGGGACGTACGGCGTTTGTCGCGGTGCAGGGCGGCGCGCAGCCAGGTGCGGTCGTGCGGGCCGAAGCGGTTGAGGCGGCCGAGGTCGGCGCGGAACGCCCGGGATGCAAGGCCGGCCAGGACGGGGACGGGCAGGGCGAGGCCGGCCCACTGGTGCAGGGTGACGACCAGGGCGCGGCGGCCGACGAGTTCGGCGAGCTGGGGGACGTAGAGGCAGGCCGCGGTGACGACGCAGATGCCCATCAGGAGGGCCGTGGTGCGGTGGATCCAGCGTTGCAGCGGGGTGAAGCGGCGCACGTCGGCCGTGGCCGGTGGTGAGTCAGCTCGTAGGGGCATCGTCGCGTCCGTTCGAGCGGCCCACCCAGGCGTCGACGTCGTAGCCGCGCTTCTCCCAGTAGCCCGGCCGGACCTCGTCGGTGACGGTGATGCCGGACAGCCACTTGGCGGACTTGTAGAAGTACATGGGCGCCACGTAGAGGCGGACCGGGCCGCCGTGGGAGTGGCCGAGGTCCTTGTCCTGCATGCGCAGGGCGACCAGGACGTCCGCGCGGCGGGCCTGGGCGAGGGTGAGGCTCTCGGTGTACGTGCCGTCGAAGCAGGTGAAGCGGATGGCCTTCGCCGTGGGGCGGACCCCGGCGGCGTCCAGGATCCGGGACAGGCGTACGCCCTCGAAGGGGGTGTCGGGGACGCGCCAGCCCGTGACGCACTGGACGTCGCGGACCAGCCGGGTCTGGGGCAGCGACGTGAGGGCGTCGAGGGTGTAGGTCGTGGGGCGGTCGACCAGGCCGTCCACGGTGAGGCGGTAGCTCTCGGCGTTCTTGCGCGGGACGGAGGAGGCGACCGAGTAGTAGCGGAAGCCGCCGCCGTTGGGGAGCAGACCGGTCAGGCCTGTGGGGTCCTTGTCGGCCGCTCCGCCGAGGAAGGCCTCCAGGCCGCGTTGCAGCGGGGGCGCGGCGACCACGCCCGCGGCGCCCAGGGCGAGGGTGCCGAGGAAGACGCGGCGGCCGATCGGGGTGCCCCGCTCTTCGGGGTGCTCGTCGTTCACGCCCTGGGGTACGTCCTGGTTCACGTACTCATTCGAACACCCGCAGCCCCCGGCAGGACAGGGATCGCGGGTGCTCGTCAGACTTCCGTAACCACTTCTTGCGCGGGCCGCGTCAGGAGGAGGCCGCCTTGTCGAGCTGGAACGCCTCGTTGCCGAGGCCGATCCGGGCGTGCTTCTCGGGGGCGCGGGCGCGCAGCACCAGACCGAGGACCACTCCGGCGAGCGCGGCCAGGCCGATGATGCCGGGCAGCACCCAGCTCAGCGACGAGTCGGGGCCCGCGCCGACCAGCACCTCGAAGTCCTTCACCGTGTAGCCGGCGATGACCAGCAGGGCGATGCCCGCCAGCGCGGACGTGACCAGCCGCCAGGCCTGGGTGCCGGCGGCGCCGCGGCGGACGAAGAAGACGACGACGGACAGGGAAGCCGCCGCCATCAGCACGATCACGCCGAGGGCGCCGATGTTGCCGAACCAGGTGAACAGGTGCAGGACGGGCGCGGTCGGGTCGCCGGCCGGCTTGTCGTCGGCGATCGCGAAGGCGGCCACGACCACCACGGCCACGACGGTCTGGAGCAGCGAGCCGGTGCCCGGGGCGCCGCTGCTGCCGCTGGTGCGGCCGAAGGCGGCGGGCAGCAGGCCTTCGCGGCCCATCGCGAAGGCGTAGCGGGCGACGACGTTGTGGAAGCTGAGCAGCGCGGCGAACATGCCGGTGACGAACAGGACGTGCAGGACGTCCGTGAAGGTGCCGCCGAGGCGCGACTCGGTGAGGAAGAACAGCAGGCCGGCGCTCTGCTTCTGGGACGTGCCGACGATCGCGGAGGGGCCGGTGGCCACGGTGAGGGCCCAGCTGCTCAGCGCGAAGAAGACGGCGACCCCGCCGACGGCGAGGAACATCACGCGCGGCACCAGGACGTGCGGGCGGCTGGTCTCCTCGGCGTACACCGGGGCCTGCTCGAAGCCGAGGAACGCGGCGATGCAGAAGCACAGCGCGGTGCCGACGCCCGCGCCGGTGAGGGTGTCGGGGTTGAAGGCGTGCAGCGACAAGCCCTCCTTGCCCGGGTCGGCGATCGCGGCGATGTCGAAGACGACGACGAGGAGCACTTCGATGACCAGCAGCACGCCCAGCACACGGGCGTTGACGTCGATCTTCAGCCAGCCCAGCAGCCCGACGGCGAGCGCGGCCACGAGCGCCGGTATCCACCAGGCGATCTCCAGGTCGGCGTAGGTGGCGAGGAGTCCGGAGACCTCGAAGCCGAAGATGCCGTAGATGCCGACCTGGAGCGCGTTGTAGGCGACGAGGGCGACCAGGGCGGCGCCCGCGCCGGCGGTGCCGCCGAGACCGCGGGAGATGTACGCGTAGAAGGCGCCCGCGTTGTGGACGTGACGGCTCATCTCGGCGTATCCGATGCTGAACAGGATCAGGACGACGCCGAGGACGACGAAGAGCAAGGGCTGGCCGACGATGCCCATCACCGCGAATGTAGTGGGCATGACACCTGCGACGACCATGAGCGGGGCGGTCGCGGCGAGGACGGAGAGCAGCAGGCCCCCGGTGCCGAGACGGTCGGCGCGCAGGGCACGCTCCTCCCCCTTGAAGGTACTGATGCCGCCGGGGGCGGTCGGGCTCGTTCTCGAACTGTCCGTGGTCATCGGGGGAGCGTCCTCACTCTTCGGGTCGGGGGGTCAGGCCGTGCCGAGCGCGCCGGCGCGGGCTGCGGCGAAGGCGGTGTGCGGGTCGCGGTCCGGGTACGACCAGGGCGCCGGGGTGGCGTGGCGGCCGATCCGGTGGAACAGGGCGGCGGCCTCGGCGCCCCGCCCCTCGCAGTACTTGGCGTGGGCGAGGAAGTTCAGGTCGATCAGCCGCCGCGGGTGCCCCTCCAGCTCCCACTCCAGCCACCAGTCGAAGGCGGCCTTCATGACCTGCCGGGCGCGGCGGCCCGTCCAGTGTCCGGAGGCGGCCGGGTCGGCGGGTTCGTGCCCGGTGGCGGCCAGTACGCGGTAGCGCTCGGCGTGTGCGATGACCGGCAGGATCGCGAGCGGTGAGTCGGCGGGCGCCTGCTCGGCGGCCCAGTTGGCGAAGTCGTAGACCTCGTGCAGCGGGTCCGGGCCGGCCTCGGCGCGGCGGCCGGCGAGCCGGCCGACCATCAGGTGGTGGGCGTGGTGGTGGTCGGCGTACCGGCCGCGGACCGCCTCGAAGGTGCGGACCACGTCCTGGTCACCGCCGACCGCGCACTCCAGCATGAGCAGGCCGAGCCAGGGGGTGGGGTCGGCGGGGGCACGGGCCGCGGCCGCCTGGCAGGCCTCTCGGGCGCGGACCGGCTTGGCCTTGCCGTGCAGGGCGCGGCGGACCTGGGCGAGAGCGAGCAGTACGGCGGCGTCGGCGGACTCGGGTTCGGCGAGCAGCCACTCCCGGGCCCACGCGGCACAGGAGGACTCCCGTGCGAGGACGGTGACGCGATGGCCGCGCCGGTCCCAGTCGTCCCCGGTGTGCACCAGCAGGGACCGGGCGTTCTGCCAGCGGCCCTGCACCAGTGCGGTGCGCGCGGCCATGAGGTCGGCGTCGTCGAGGGCCTCGTCGAAGGCCTGCGCGGCCCGTCTGCGGCCGCGGCCGAGGGGAGGCGGGGGTGGGGACACCGCGGGACTTCCTCACGCACTCTTCTGGTGTTTCGGCTCACGGCGGCTGAGGAGCGCGTATGTGCGCATTGCCATGGGCTGATCACACACAGCCAAGCCCCCACCAACGGTCGTCGTCAAGGGTCGCCAGGGCGTTACACGCGTCAACTCCCCCCACTTGTGAGGATTCTGTGATCCGGGAGTCCCGAGAGGCGCATGTGAACGCATCCGATTTTTCCGTTTCGCCCTTTGTGACGTACGTCATAGCGTGCGCTGTCACCGCCCCCGACGATGGCATGACGTACGGGCACGCCGGGCGGAGCCGGCCGGTACAGTCGGCCCCTACGCAACCGTGACCCGACCTGACGATCGAGGTACACCGCGTGTCGGTTCCAGTACTGGCGCTCGCCCTGGGCGCCGCCTGCTGCCTGGGCTTCGGCTTCGTCCTCCAGCAGAACGCGGCTCAGCGTGCCCCGCTGAGCGACTTCCTCTCCTTCCGTTTGCTGATCGACCTCGTGAAGGTGCCGCGCTGGCTCGGCGGCATCGCGCTGATGGTGGTCGGCATGGGGCTCGGCGCCGCCGCGCTGGGGCAGGGTGAGCTGTCGCTGGTGGAGCCGCTGCTGGCGACGAACCTGCTCTTCGCGCTCGCGCTCTCCCGCAAGCAGACCCGGCAGCCTCTGGGCCGCCAGGGCTGGGCGGGCCTGCTCCTGCTGGCCGGCGGGGTCACGGCGTTCATCGTCGCGGGCCGGCCGGAGGGCGGCGCCGCGGCGGCCGACCCGGTCCGGCAATGGGTGATCATGGGGGTGATGATCGGGCTCGCCCTGCTGCTCACGACGCACGGCAAGCGGACCCGCCTCGGCTCGGGCCCGGTCCTGCTCGCCCTGGCCGCCGGACTGCTCTACGGCGTGCAGGACGCGTTGACCCGGATCAGCGGGCAGAAGGTCTCCGAAGGAGGCCTCGCCGAGCTGCTCACCGGCTGGGAGCCGTACGCCGTCCTCGCGCTGGGCGTCACGGGGCTGGTCCTCGTGCAGAGCGCTTTCGAGACCGCGTCCCTGCGCAAGTCGCTGCCCGCCCTCACCGCGGCGCAGCCGCTCGCCGGGATCGTCTGCGGCGTCGGCTTCCTGGGCGACCGGCTGCGCACCGACGCCATGGCCCTGGGCTGGGAGGCCGGTGGTCTGCTGGCCGTGGTCGCCGGGATCGTGCTGCTGGGGCTGCACCCGGCGATGCCGCAGGGGGCGCCGGAGCGGGCCCGGGTGGCCGCACCCGCGGTGAGCCCGGCCTCGCCCTGACGGGCCCGGCCCCGGCGGGGGCGCGTGCCCTGCTTGGATGAGGGCATGAGCGCTGCCGACGAGATCCTCGACATCGTGGACGAGCACGACCAGGTCATCGGGCAGTCCCCCCGCGGCGAGGTCTACGCCCGGGGACTGCGCCACCGCTGCGTGTTCATCCAGGCCCGGGACGCCGAGGGCCGCGTCTTCGTGCACCGGCGCACCCCCACCAAGCTGGTCTTCCCCTCCCTCTACGACATGTTCGTCGGCGGAGTCGTCGGCGCGGGCGAGTCCTACGCCTCGGCCGCCCTGCGCGAGGCCGAGGAGGAACTGGGCGTGAGCGGCCTGCCGCAGCCGCGGCACCTCTTCACGTTCCTCTACGACAACGGCTCGGGCCAGAGCTGGTGGTCGGCGGTCCACGAGGTGCGCTGCGAGCTGCCCGTGCGGCCACAGGCCGAGGAGGTGGCCTGGTACGGCTTCCTGCCCGAGGCCGAGATCGAGCGGCGCCTCGGCGACTGGGAGTGGGTGCCGGACGGGCTGGCGGCATACGAGCGGCTCAAGGCGTTCCGGCCGGACGGCCCGGGCGGAGCCGGACAGGACGCCGGGTAGGGTCGCGCACGTGATCGAGTTCGTACGGAACGTCCGGTTGTGGTTCGTGCCGGCGGAGGTCCGGGAGGACGGCCAGACGCCCGACTACCGGTTCTCACTGGCCAACGAACGCACCTTCCTGGCCTGGCTGCGCACCGCGCTCGCGCTCATCGGCGGCGGCTTCGCCGTGGACCAGTTCCTGCCGGACCTGCGCTGGGCCTGGCGGGTCGGGCTGGCGCTCGCGCTGCTCGGCGCGGGCGTGCTGTGCTCACTGCGGGCCGTCAACCACTGGGTGCGCTGCGAGCGGGCCATGCGCCGGGGCGAGGACCTGCCGGTGTCCCGGTTCCCGGCGCTGCTGAGCCTCGTCGTCGCTGTCGTGGCCGTCGCCATGGTCCTGGTGGTGCTCGTGGGGTGGGAGGGGTGAACACGTCGCCTGCCGTCCGGCGTCAGGACCCCGACCGCGACCCCGGGCTGCAACCCGAGCGGACCCGGCTCGCGTGGCGGCGTACGACGCTGTCGGGCACCGTCGTGGCCGTGCTCGCGGTGAAGACCGTGCTGCACGGCGGGGCGTCGGCGGCCGGGGTCACGGCGGGCGCGCTGTGCTGTGTGCTCTGGCTGGGCTTCCTTACGGTCGCCCACCGGCGCATCCGCACCCTCGCGGCCGCCCCGAGCCCTGCGGCCTTCGCACCCCGGCACGCGGCGGCCGCGGTGCTGTGCACGGTGGCGATGGCGGTCTGCGGGGCCGCCCTCGTGCTGTAGGGCCGTTCCTCACGCGCCGTCGGTCTCCCCGCCCACCGTGACGACGATCTTGCCGCGGGTGCGGCCCTCCTGGTTCAGCCGGTGTGCGTCCGCCGCCCGCTCCAGGGGGAACGTCGCGTCGACGTGCACGCTCACCACGCCCTGCTCCGCCAGGTCGGCCAGGCGCTGAAGGTCCTGCGCGTCGGGGCGGACGAAGTAGTAGCGGCCGCCGTACTCGACGACGTCGTTGTCGGCGATGGACGCCAGGCGGCCCTCGGGGGCCAGCAGGTTGGCCGACACCTTCAGCGCGTCCCCGCCGACGGTGTCGAGCACGGCGTCCACGCCCTCCGGGGCCAGCCCGCGCACCCGCTCGCCCAGGCCCTCGCCGTACACCACCGGCTCCCCGCCGAGGCCCCGCACGAAGTCGTGGTTGGACTCACTCGCCGTGCCGATCACCCGCGCCCCGAGGTGGGCGCCGAGCTGCACGGCGATCGAGCCGACGCCCCCGGACGCGGCGTGCACCAGGACGGTCTCGCCCCGCTTCACCTGGAGCACGTCGACCAGCATCTGGTAGGCGGTGAGTCCGACCAGCGGCAGCCCGGCCGCCTCCTCGAAGGAGAGGTTGCGCGGCTTGCGCGCCAGGCTGCGCAGGGGTGCGGCCACGTACTCGGCGAAGGTGCCGCGGGAGAGGAAGTCCTCGCGCACGTACCCGATGACCTCGTCGCCGACGCCGAACTCCGAGACGGCCACGCCCGGCCGTACGACGACGCCCGAGACGTCCCAGCCGGGCACCACGGGGAAGACAGGGGCGAGGATCCCGTCGAGGTAGCCCTCGCGGGCCTTCCAGTCGACGGGGTTCACGGACGCCGCGCGCACCTTCACGAGCACCGCGTCCGGGCCGACCTTCGGATCGCGGACCTCCCCGAACGCCAGCACCTCGGGTCCGCCGTACCGTGAGTAGCTGATGGCCTTCATGGGTCCGACCTTCCGGGCTCGTTGCACGGCTCGCAAGCCGGATGACCTGAACGAACCGGCCGAAACCTCCCCGGCACCTCGCGGACGATGCCGTCGGCCTAGGGTGGCTCCGATCACGTTTCGGTCCCGCTCTGGACGACATACCGACCGGTCGGCATCATGAGTCGGGAACTGTCCACCCTGCCGTAGGAGCGACCATGAGCCCCGACCATCCGCCCGGACTGGATCTCGACCGGTTGCGCGGCCTGCTCGACCGCGAGCGGCCGGGCCTGGTGAGCGGCCCGCTGTCGGGCCGGCTGATCGAAGGCGGACGGTCGAACCTCACCTACGCGGTCTCCGACGGCAGCTCCCGGTGGGTCGTCAGACGGCCCCCGCTCGGCCACGTCCTGGCCACCGCGCACGACATGAAGCGTGAGCACCGGGTGATCAGCGCACTGCACCCGACCGCCGTGCCGGTCCCGGAGCCGGTGCTGCTGTGCGAGGACGAGGAGGCGCTCGGATCGCCGTTCTACGTCATGGAGTTCGTCGACGGCACCCCCTACCGCACCGCCGACCAGCTTCTCCCGCTCGGTCCGCAACGGACCCGGGGCGCGGTGCTGAACCTCGTCGACACGCTGGTGGAGCTGCACGCGGTCGACCCCGGCGAGGTCGGACTCGCGGACTTCGGCCGGCCCGAGGGCTTCCTGGACCGGCAGCTGAGGCGCTGGGGCAAGCAGCTGGACGCCTCGCGCAACCGCGACCTGGACGGCATCGACGAGTTGCACGCGGCCCTCGGGCGCGGACTGCCCGACTCCCCCGCCCCGGCCGTCGTCCACGGCGACTACCGGCTGGACAACGTACTGATCGGCGAGGACGACTCGATCCGGGCGATCCTCGACTGGGAGATGTCGACGCTGGGCGACCCGCTCACCGACCTCGGCCTGCTCGTGATGTACAGCATGCCGCTCGGCATGCCCGAGTCCCCCGTCTCCACGACCGCCGAGGCGCCCGGGCATCCGGCGCCGTCGGAACTGATCGAGCGGTACGCGGCGCGCTCGGGGCGCGACGTCTCCGCGGTCTCCTGGTACACGGCGTTCGCCTGGTTCAAGCTCGCCGTGATCCTCGAAGGCATCCACTACCGCTACACGCTGGGCCAGACGGTCGGGCGCGGCTTCGACCGCATCGGCGACCTCGTGCCCGTCTTCGTCCGGCACGGACTGACCACGCTCCACGAAGGCCTCCAGGAGGGCTGATCCAGATGGACTTCGCTTTCGACGCGCGCACCGAAGAGCTGCGCGCCAAGCTCCTCGCCTTCATGGACGACTGCGTCTACCCCGCCGAAGCGGTCGCGCACGAGCAGCGCGAGCGGCTGGCCTCGCCGTGGGAGAACCCGCCCGTGGTGGAGGAGCTCAAGGCCGAGGCGCGTCGGCAGGGCCTGTGGAACCTCTTCCTGCCGGACTCCGAGTACGGGGCCGGACTCACGAACCTCCAGTACGCGCCGCTCGCCGAGATCATGGGCCGCTCCCCGCAGCTGGCGCCGACGGTGACGAACTGCGCGGCGCCCGACACCGGGAACATGGAGGTGCTCACCCAGTTCGGCGACGAGCAGCAGCGCAAACAGTGGCTGGAGCCGCTGCTGGCCGGTGAGATCCGCTCGGCGTTCGCGATGACCGAGCCGGACGTGGCCTCCTCGGACGCCACCAACATCACCACGCACATCGAGCGGGACGGCGACGAGTACGTCATCACGGGCCGCAAGTGGTACATCTCCGGGGCGATGCACCCCGACTGCAAGATCTTCATCGTGATGGGCAAGACCGACCCGGACGGCGAGGACATCCGCCGCCAGCAGTCGATGGTGCTGGTGCCGCGCGACACGCCGGGCGTCACCGTCAAGCGGGCCATGCAGGTGTTCGGGTACGAGGACCACTACCACGGCGGTCACGCCGAGGTGATCTTCGACCACGCGCGCGTGCCGGTGGCGAACCTGGTCGGTGAGGAGGGCGGCGGTTTCGCCATCGCGCAGGCGCGGCTCGGCCCCGGGCGGATCCACCACTGCATGCGGCTGATCGGCATGGCCGAGCGGGCGATCGAGCTGATGTGCCGGCGGGCCGTGTCCCGGAACGCCTTCGGGAAGCCGCTGGCGCAGCAGGGCGTCGTCCACAACTGGATCGCGGACGCGCGGGTGACGGTGGAGCAGCTGCGGCTGCTGGTGCTGAAGACCGCATGGCTGATGGACACGGTGGGGAACCGGGGTGCGCACACCGAGATCCAGTCGATCAAGATTGCCACGCCCCGGGCGGTGGTGGACATCCTCGACCGGGCGATCCAGCTGCACGGCGCCGGCGGAGTGAGCCAGGACTTCCCGCTGGCGGAGCTGTACGCCGGGGCGCGGACGCTGATGATCGCGGACGGGCCGGACGAGGTGCACCAGCGGTCGCTGGCCCGGCGGGAGTTGAAGCGGTACCTGTGACGCGGGTGCGGGCGGCGGGGGTGTCCTCCCGGGAGTTCTCCCCCGCCACCCCCGTCACCCGCGTCGGGCGGGTGGCGGCCGCCCCGGGGTTGTGGACGGAATGTGAAACTTCGCACGGTCTGGTGACCGGTCATCGGGGTAGGGAGCCGCTTTCGGGGGGTGAGCGGCCCGAGAACCGTTCTTCTCCGTACCCCGGGCGAGGCCGGTGGTTGCACCGCACACCCGGTCTGCGGGACTGTGCACCGAGAACAGTCCGTCTTCGCAAAGTGAGGTGTGGGTCACGCGTAGGGGCCCCGTACATGACTTCTTCCCCGGCCGGGCCCCGCACCAGTGCGGTGAGCACGGTGAGCGCCGCCTCCGCCCCCTGCCCGGTGGTGGTCCTGGACACGGACGGGCGCATCACGGAGCTCAACGACGCGGCCGGTGCCCTGCTGCCCGCCGCCCGCCCCGGGCAGCCGCTGTCCTTCCCCGCCTGGCTCGCCGCGGCGGACCGGATCCGTCCCGTCCCGGTCAGCGGCGAGGTGGGCGACCGGTGGTTCTCGGCGCAGCCGTCCGTCCTGGCGGACGGACGCACCGTCTGGTGGCTGCTGGACGAGACCGCCCACCGCACCACGGCGGCGGAGCTGGCGGCCGAACGCGGACGCACCCGGTTCCTCACCGAGGCCTCCACCGCACTGCTGGCCTCGCTGAATCTCGAACGCTGTATGGACGTCACGGCGCGCCTGGCCGCGGAGCATCTGGCGGATGCCGCACTGGTCATCTCGCCCACCACCGCGCGGACGCTGCCGGTGGTCGTCTGCGACCACCGGCGTGAGCTCAGCCGCAGCACCGTGGCAGAGGCGCCGGACTCCGTGCCGGGGCTCGCCGAGGCGCTGCGGGGCTTCCCGCCGGTGCCCTCGCGGTGGATCGACCCCGCGACGGCCCCGGACTGGCTCGTCCCGGCGGGCTTCGGCGAGGTCGGCTCGCTGGTGATCACGCCACTGCCCGGTCTCGGCGTACCGGCCGGGGCGCTGGTCCTGCTGCGCCGGGCGCAGCAGGACGTGTTCACCGAGGCGGAGGAGTCGCTGGCCGGGCAGTTCGCCGCCCGGGCCGGCGCGGCGATGTCGGCGGCCCGCCTCTACGCGGAGCAGAACTCGATCTCCGAGACCCTCATGAGGGAACTCCTGCCGCCCACGCTGCGGCAGACGGAGGGCGTGGAGTTCGCGGGCGGCTACCGGGCCAGCAAGGACACCGAGCGCATCGGCGGCGACTTCTACGACGTCCATCCGCCCGCCGAGGACTCGCCCGAGACCCTCGTCGTGCTCGGGGACGTGGCCGGCAAGGGGTTGGAGGCCGCGGTCCTCACGGGCAAGATCCGCAACACGCTGCACGCCCTGCTGCCGATGGCCGACGACCACGCCAGGATGCTGCGTCTGGTGAACAACGCCATGCGCACCAGCCACCACACCCGTTTCGCCACGCTCGTGATGGCCTCGGTCCGCCGGGAGGAGCGCGAGGTGACACTGCGGCTCACGTCCGCCGGGCATCCCGCGCCGCTGATCATCCGGCGGGACGGGACGGTGGAGGAGGCCGAAACGGGCGGCACCCTGATCGGCGTGCTGCCGGTCATCACCTCCCGGACCGCTCGGGTCCGGCTGGCGCCGGGGGAAACCTGCCTGCTGTTCACCGACGGCGTCACCGAGGCCAGGGGCGGTCCGCTGGGCGACACCATGTTCGGCGACCAGCGCCTCAGGCGGGCGGCGGCCGAGTGCGCCGGCATGCCGGCGCAGGCGGTCGTCGAGCGCGTCCAGATGATCACCTCGCAGTGGATCGGCGGCGGACGCCATGACGACATCGCCGTGCTGGCCATCACCGCACCCCGTGGCGCCCACCTCAGTGCGGTGGACGGGGCGACCCGGGGCAGGTACACGGCATGACCGCACGCATCACCGACCTCGACGACGCGCCGGGCCGCCATGGCGTCGGCGCCCGCCTCTGCGCACCGCACGACGAGGGCGTGTCCGCTCCCTGGGCGGACCGGCTGTGGACCGCTGTGCGGGCCGGGGACGAGTACGGGGCCGTCGACGTCGTCACCGACGCCCTGGCCGCGGGTCTCGATCCCGAGTCGGTCCTGCTGGACGTGATCGGCGCCGTGCAGCACAGGGTCGGCACCGAGTGGGCGGCCAACCGCATGAGCGTGGCCGACGAGCACGCCGCCACCGCCATCAACGACCGGGTCATCGCCGTCCTGCCTGCCCGGCGTCCGGCGGCCGGCCGGGGCCGGATCACGGTCGCCTGCGTGGACCAGGAGTGGCACGCCCTGCCCGCGCGCCTGGTGTCCGAGACGCTGCGGCTGCGCGGCTGGCAGGTGGACTACCTCGGCGCGCAGGTCCCCACCGCCCATCTGATCGGCCACGTCCACCGCACCGGGCCGGACGCGGTGTGCCTGTCCAGCTCGCTGCCCACCCGGCTGCCGCTCGCGCACAGCGCGATCACCGCCGTCCAGGCGGCCGGCACCCCGGTCATGGCCGGTGGCCTCGCCTTCGGCACCGACGGCCGCTACGCCCGCCTGCTGGGGGCCGACGCCTGGGCGCCCGACGCCCGCGCGGCCGGGGACCGGCTGGCGACCGGTCAGCTGTCCCGGCCGGTCCCCGCCCATCAGGCGATCGACGATCTGCCGCACCTGGTCGACCAGGAGTACACGCTGGTCGCCGGGTCCTCCACCCGGCTGGTGCGGGACACCTTCCAGCGCCTGGAGCAGCACATTCCCGCGATGCGGGACTACAGCGACGAGCAGCGCGAACGCACCGCCGAGGACATCGCCCACGTCGTCGGCTTCCTGACGGCCGCCCTGTACGTGGACGCCGACGACGTCTTCACCGGCTTCCTCGTGTGGACCGCCGAGGTGCTCACCGCCCGCGGGGTGCCGGCGCGCTCGCTGCTGCCGTGCCTGGACCTGCTGGAGGAGCAGTTGCACGATTTCCCGCGCGCCCGCCGGATCCTCGACGCCGGGCGTACCGCGCTCGCTTCCCGACCCTGACCCCGAGACGCTGGACGAACAACGTGACCCCCTCCTTCGGCACCGGCCCGCACGCCGTACGCCTGCCCCTCACCGGCGATCTGGACTACGACACCTGCGGGGAGCTGCTCCAGCGGGTCAGGACGGCTCTCGACGTCGTCGGGCGTGTCGAGGAACTGCGCCTGGACTGCGGAGGGCTGGGGACGGTCGACTCCATGGGTCTGTCGACCCTGCTCCAGATCCACCGCTCCGCGGGCCGGGACGGCATCGCCTTCCACCTGGACGACATCGGCCCGGCCCTGCGGCGCCTGCTCGAACTCACCGGCACCTACGAGCACCTGACGGCTGCCCGGCGCTCCGAGCCGCCCGGGGCCGGGGACGGGCCGGCCGCTACGGGCGCAGGGCGCGCAGCAGCAGATCGGCCAGGTGGTCCGCGACCTGCTGGGGCGTGAGGGGGCCGTCGGGGCGGTACCACGTCGACAGGTGGTGGACCGAGCCGAAGTGGTAGTCGACCACGAGGTCCGCCGGAGTGGCACGGGAGAAGACGCCCGACTCCTGGCCCTCCTCCACCAGAGCGCGGAAGCGCTCGTGGTAGCGGCGGCGTTCGGCGCGGACCTGCTTGTCCTTCTCGGGACTGAGATGGTGCATCGAACGCCAGAAGATCATGGCGTCGTCGAGGTTCTCGATGGTCGTCACCACGACGTCCGCGGCGGCGTGCCGCAGCCGTTTCTCGACGGGCTCGTCGGCACCGGCCACGGCGTCCAGCCGCTCCTGCTGGATGCGCAGCACGCGCGCGTACACCTCGTGCAGCAGGTCGTCCTTGGAACCGAAGTAGTGGTACAGCGCTCCCTTGGTGACGCCGGCCGCCTCGACGATCTCCTGCACCGAGGTGCGGTCGTAGCCCTGCTCGGCGAAGAGCCGGGTGGCGGCGGCGAGGAGCCGCTGAGGCACGGGCGTGACGTCCGAGTCCGTGGTCCTGGGCACTGCCGCCACCTGCCTTTCCGTTCTGTTGTCAGTCGCCTTGCGTACGGGAACGAAGTTCCCGACGGAGGATCTTCCCACTGGCCGTCTTCGGCAAGTCCGGCAGGATCTCCACCTGGCGCGGATACTTGTAGGCGGCCAGTCTCTCCTTGCAGTGGGCGGCGAGTGCATCCGGGTCCGTGTCGGCGTCCGGGCGCAGGCTGATGTAGGCCTTGACCGTCTCCCCGCGATACCCGTCGGGCACCCCCACGACGGCGGCCTCGCGCACCGCCGGGTGCGTGTAGAGGACGTCCTCGACCTCGCGCGGCCACACCTTGAAGCCGGACGCGTTGATCATGTCCTTCTTGCGGTCGACGACGTAGAGCCAGCCCTGCTCGTCCATGAAGCCGATGTCGCCGGTGCGCAGTTCGGCGCCGGGGAACGTGGCGGCGGTGGCGTCGGGGCGGCGCCAGTAGCCGGGCACGACCTGCGGGCCGGCGACGACGATCTCGCCCTGCTCGCCGAAGGGCACCTCCGCACCGGCGTCGTCGACGATCCGGACGACCGTGTCCGGGCCGGGCAGTCCCACGGCGAGGGTCCCGGACGCGGGGTCGACCGGCGCCTCCAGATGGGGCGGCACCGAGGCGCAGGGCGCGGTGCACTCGGTCAGCCCGTAGCCGTTGCGGATGTACGGCCCGAAGCCGGCCCGGAACTTCTCCACCAGGGCGGGCGGCAGCGGTGCGCCGCCCGAGGAGATCACCCGGAAGGAGGAGAAGTGGTCACGGGTGACGGAGGGGTGGGCCGCCAGCGCCATGAAGGCCGTGGACGGACCGACGGTGTAGTGCGGGCGGTGCTCGGCGAACGCGTCCAGCACGACGCCCGGCTCGAAGCGGTACGCCAGCACGAGCGTGCCCGCGCTGTTCAGGCAGGCTCCGAGCTGGCAGACCATGCCGGTGATGTGGAACAGCGGCGCCAGCGCGAAGTACACCGGCCGCTCGGGCAGTGCGAGCCCGGTCCGCTGGCGCTCGGCGTTGTACATGATGTTGCCGTGCGTGTTGGTCGCGCCCTTGGGCGTGCCGCTCGTGCCCGAGGTGTAGCTGATCAGCGCGATGTCAAAGGGGCCGGGGTCCCGGTCCCCGGGCGCCTGGTGTCCGGCCCGCGCGACGGTTGTCAGGTCGTCGGCGTCCGGAGCCTGCGGCAGGCGTTCGAAGGTGAGCACCCGCGCGTCACCGCGGCTCTGGAAGTCCAGCTCGCACCCGGTGAGCACGATCCGCACGGGCGAGTCCGCCGCCGTTGCGCGCAGGTACGACTCCCAGGCCCGGTCCGAGCAGATGAGCGCGGTGACCTCGCCGTCCCGCAGGACGTGGGCCACCTCGCCCGACTTGTACATCGGGTTGACGGGCACGACGACCGCGCCCGCCTTCCACGCGCCCAGCAGGGCGAGCACGAAGTGCGGGGAGTTCTGCAGCAGCACCGCGACCCGGTCGCCGCGCCGGAGACCGCGGGCGGCGAGGTGCCCGGCGACGGAGTCGCTGAGCTCGTCGGCCTCCCGGTAGGTCAGCCGGCCGTCGCAGTAGGCAAGGAAGTCACTGCCGGGCGTCTCGGCGACGGCGGCGCGCAGGGCGTGCACGAGGGAGTCGGCCGGGTCGACCGCGCCCTTCTGGGCGTCGCTGAGCAGGCCGAGCCAGGGCTTGGCGGCATAGCGGGACTCGGTCACCGGGCCTCCTCCCACTGCTGCTGGATGCGGTTCATGCCGGACAGCCACCGGTCGGGGTCACCGGACCGGGCCTGATGGTATGCGGCGACCTCGGGGTGCGGCAGGATCAGGAACCGCTCCTCCTCGATGCCCTGGAGCAGGGCGTCCGCGACGGCCTCCGGCTCGATGGCGGTCGGCCGGAGCACCAGGTCGCCCGCGCTGCCGGTGGCGGCCAGCATGTCGGTGCGCACGCCCTGCGGGCAGATGGCGTGGACCTTCACGCCCCGGTGCCGGTAGGTCAGCGACAGCCACTCGGCGAAGGCGAGCGCGCCGTGCTTGGTGACGGCGTAGGGCGCCGCGCCGATCATGGTGAGCAGTCCGGCGGCGGACACGGTGGAGACGAACCGGCCGCTGCCGCGCTCCAGCCAGGCGGGCAGCAGGGCGTGGGCGGCCCGCACATGGGCCATGACGTTCACGTCCCAGGACCGGGCCCACGCCTGCTCGTCCAGCGGCTGTCCGGGCTCGATGCCGTCGGCGGCGACACCGGCGTTGGCGCAGTAGACGTCGACGGTGCCGCCGAGTGCGTCGCAGGCGTCGCCGACGATCGCCGAGGCGTCGCCGGGCACGGCCGTCCCACCGACCTCGTCCGCGACCTGCTCGGCCCGCTCGGCGTCGAGGTCGTTGACGACGACCCGGGCCCCTTCGGCGGCGAACCGCCGGGCGAGCGCGGCCCCGATCCCGCCGCCGGCCCCCGTGACAACGACTCCGGCCCCTTGAAAGGCTCCCACCATCGGTCTCCTCAGTCGCGGCTCTGCAATAGCGCCAGACTAACCGGTCGGTATGTTTTGAGGAAGGGGCAACCGCAACAGGCCTAAGGGGCGCGGGAAACTGCGCGATCGGCCACAACGAAGCGGCACGAACCGGATCACGGAGGCCACTCCATGCGCCTTTCCAGACGGACCTTGCTCACGGCGACCACCGCGGCGGCCGCAACGCTCGCCCCCACCCCGGCCGAAGCCCGGGGTCACCGGCGAACCGGCTTCGAGAACCTGGCCGCGTCCGGCTACGAACCCCTGCGCGGCCAAAGCATCGGCATCGTCACCAACCCCACCGGCATCACCCGCGACGCCCGCCACATCGTCGACGTCATGCACGCGGACGCCCGGGTGGATCTGAGGGCCGTCTTCGGCCCGGAGCACGGCTTCCGCGGCACCGCCCAGGCCGGCGGCTCCGAGGGCCGCTACGACGACCCGGCGACCGGCCTGCCCGTCTACGACACGTACCTCAAGAGCGGCCGGCCGCTCGCCGACGTCTTCACGGCGTCCGGCGTCGACACGGTCGTCTTCGACATCCAGGACGTCGGCGCCCGCTTCTACACGTACATCTGGACGCTGTACGACTGCATGGAGGCGGCCCGGCTCGCCGGCAAGCGGTTCGTGGTCCTGGACCGGCCCAACCCGGTGACCGGCCGGGCGGCCCTCGGCCCGGTCCTGCACAAGGAGTTCGCCACGTTCGTCGGGCGGCAGCCCATCGCCCAGGCCCACGGGATGACCGTCGCCGAGCTGGCGCGGCTGTTCAACGCGGAGTTCCTGACCGAACCCGTGCCGCTGGAGACCGTGCCGATGTCGGGCTGGAAACGGTCGGACTTCTACGACGCCTCCGGGCTGCCCTGGGTGCCGCCGAGCCCCAACATGCCGACGCCGGACACGGCCCTGGTGTACTCGGGGACGTGCCTGTTCGAAGGCACGAACCTGTCGGAGGGGCGCGGCACGACCCGGCCGTTCGAGCTGCTGGGCGCGGAGGGCGTCGACCGGCGCTGGGCGGCCGCGGCGAACGAACTCGCCCTGCCCGGGGTGCGGTTCCGGGAGGCGTACTTCGCGCCCACGTTCTCGAAGTTCCAGGGGAAGACGGTCGGCGGTGTGCAGCTGCACGTGCACGACCGGGCCGCCTTCGATCCCGTGCGGACGGGGATCGCGCTGCTCGTCACCGCCAGACGGGTCTGGAGCGGTTTCGCCTGGCGCCCGGACCACTGGATCGACAAACTCACCGGCTCCGCGCGGGTGCGCACGATGATCGACGCGGGTGCGGACACCGACGAGGTGGTGGCCGGGTGGCAGGAGGACCTGGCGGCGTTCCGGAGGATGCGGCGGAAGTACCTCCACTACCGCTGAGCCGGATGCGCCCGTGACGTATGGCCAAGCTCGCCCGTTGGCAGGACGATGCGCCCACAACGTGGCGTCACCCGGGGACCAGGGGGCCTGTCATGGCGGATCCGGCGATGAGCGTGACTCCCTACTGGGAAGTGGCCTTCGACGCGGACGGGGACCCGGAGGGCCGCCGGCGCGACCGGCTGCTCGCCGGGGTGCGCGAGCGGGGGGTGCGCGACCTGATCGTCTTCGCGCACGGCTGGAACACCGACCGCTCGGGCGCGACCCGTCTCTACGACCGCTTCTTCGCACCCGTGCCGCGGCTGGCCCCGGCGGCCCGGATCGGCTATGTCGGTGTGCTGTGGCCGGCGATGCGGTTCTCCGACGAGCCGATTCCGGACTTCCCGAGGGCCGTGGCGGCCGGGCTTCCGAGGCGCCCGGTGCTGGACAAGGACACGCGGCACGCCCTGCTGGACACGTTCCCGGGCCGGGCCATCCTGGTCGACCAGATCGCCCGGCTGCTGGAGCAGCAGCCGCCTGAGGAGGCCGAGCTGGAGGAGTTCGGGAGGCTGGTGCGGACGCTGGTGGAGGTGGTGGCGCCCGGGCCGCAGGCGCTGTTCGCCGCGGACACGGTGGCGGAGGGTGTGCCGCAGAGCGAGCCGGCGATGTTCGCCGGGTCGTCGGCGGCGGCCTGCGAGGAGTTCGCGCGGGCGCTGGCGGAGCTGGAGGCGTCCGGGGCGCCGCAGGGGTTCCGGGTCCCCAATCCCTGGGACGGCGCGCACGAACTGCTGCGGCAGGCCACGTACTACGCGATGAAGCGGCGCGCGGGGACCGTCGGGGAGCGGGGGCTCGGCCGGGTCGTCGGGCAGCTCGCGAAGGCCGCCCCGGGGGTGCGGGTGCACCTGGTCGGACACAGCTTCGGCGCGCGGCTGGTGTCGTTCGCGCTGCGGGGCCTGCCCGAGGGCGTGCGCACGGTGAAGTCGGTGACGCTGCTCCAAGGCGCCTTCTCGCACTACGCGTTCGCGGCCCGGCTGCCGCACGACGCCCGGGCGGGAGGGGTGCTCCAGGGGCAGCAGAACCGCGTCGACGGGCCCCTGGTGTGCTGCCACTCCCGGCACGACGCGGCCCTGGGGACGATGTATCCGCTGGCCTCGCGGATGGCGGGCGACAGCCGGTCGGCCGCGGAGCCGGTCATGGGGCGGGTCCTGGGAGCCACGTGGGGTGCGATGGGGTACGACGGCGTGCAGGCCGTGCCGGGCACGCGCGCTCACACCCTCGCCCGGGCCCTGGAGGCGAAGCTGCCCGCCTCGGGGTGCGTGAACGTCGACGCGGCGGCGGTGGTCAGACGTGGCGGGCCGCCGGCCGGCGCGCACAGCGACATCCTGCATCCGGAACTGGCCCGGCTGGTCCTGGCGGCGGGCCGGATCCGCTGACCCGCCGCCAGGCAGGGCGTCACCGGTGTGAGGTGAACTCCACGACCTGCTGGTAGGTCGGCCGGTTCTGCCAGCTGATCTTGCCGTGCTTGATGCCGCCGAGGGTGCGGTGGTTGATCGAGTCGGCGCACCACTGGTCGCCCGCCGCGCAGACGTCGTCGCCGGGGTAGACCTGGGCCGCCGTCTTGCCGGCCGCCGCCTTCAAGGTGCTGACGAGCATGTCCCGGCAGGCGGTGAGGCTGCCGTCGCCGCAGTACGTGCGGGCCAGCGGTCCCTTCACCTGCTCGCCGAGGACGGCGCGGATGTCCTTGTCGACGTAGCTCCACCAGCCGTACTGGAAGGAGCTTCCCGCGTGCGATCCGGTCGGGCCGTGCGCGGCCGACGGGGACTCGTCGACGGGGAGGTTGGCGGTCATGGCCGTGTAGAGCCCGCTGCCGAGGCCGGGTTCGAACTCGGCCTGGACGAGCAGGGGCCACCAGGCGTCGAGGATGCGGACCGCGTCGGCGTCGGCGTACTTCTTCGAGCCGGCGGCGGTCTCGGTGCGCTTGGCCCCGGCTGCGGTCCAGGCCTGGAGTTTGCTCACGGCCGCCGCGACGGCGGGGTCGGTGACGGGTGAGCTGTTGACGACCTTCAGGACCTTGGGCAGGACGTCCTCGGCCCGGAGGTCCGCCAGTCCGGCGTCGGCCATGGCCTTCACGAGGGCGGCCCGGGTCACCCCGCCCTGCTGGACGAGCTTCTTCACCCGGTCCTCCAGGAGGTTGCCGCGGTGCACGGAGCCGTTGCCCCAGGGGGCGGTCGTGTAGTCCCTGGCCTGCTTGTTGTTCCAGGAGACGTAGTAGTCCTGGTCGACGGAGTTCGGGTGGGCGGAGGGCGGGGTGTAGTCGGCCGTGTTGGTCGCCGGGTCCCAGCCGCGCCACTCGTACGCCGGCCGGGCCCACGCCGGGAACTCGGCGTCGACGCCGGTCGCGCGCACCGGGTTGTCGCCGCTGTTGTAGTACGCGGTGTGCTCGGAGTCGGCGTAGAACCAGTTGAAGGTGTAGTTGATGTGCTGCACGGCCTTCTGGAAGGTGTCCGGGCCCTTGACGTAGTCCGGGTCGTTCAGCATCTGGAAACCGATGATGGAGTCGGCCTCGTGCAGGAAGGACGAGCGCAGGGTGGTGTAGGCGACCTTCTTGCCGTCGACCGTCGCGCGGTACTCGACGGGGCCGTACTTCGTGCGCCAGACGCGCATGGTGTACGAGCCCGCGGCGGTGCCGTCGGCGACCGTGGGCTTCCAGGCGTTCTTCTGCTCGACCTTCTCCATCGGCGTGCAGGTGCCGCGGTACAGGTAGTGGTAGTCGTCCTGGCACAGTTCGACGGCGTAGGAGTCGATGATGTCCTGGCCGGAGGTCGTGGCGCTCCAGGCGTAGTCCTGGCCGCGGCCGAGTTCGACGTACATGCTGAGGCCCGCGAAGGAGGCGCCGCGGGCGCTGATGCCCGGCCCCTGGATCTCCTGGAGGAGCAGCAGCTGGGGGGCGAAGTAGCCGGTCTGCGGGCCGAACACGGCGACGGGGTGGCCGCTCGCGGTGTGCTTGCCGCTGACGACGAGGGCGTTGGACATGCCGCGCTTGGCGGACGACGTGGCGGTCTTCGCGGCTTGGCCGGACGCGCCGGTCGCACCGGCCGTGGTGGCGCTGCCGGTGCGGTCGTACACGAGCGGCTCCGGCTTCACCGAACCCGCGTCGGGCAGGGCGGTGCCCTGCGGGTCGGCGGGCTTGGTCCCGTACGGGAAGCTGCCGGCGTGCTGGGTGAGGACGGCCTCCGGGTCGTTGCGCATCCGGAAGGACTCCCAGACCTTGGTGCCCTCGGCGACGCCGTACTTCTCCTGGGCGGCCATGAGCGAGAGGGCGTTGTTGACCTCGCCGCCTCCGCCCGAGCCGAACAGCGCGCCGATGACGGAAGCCAGCGCGACCAGGTCGGTGATCTTGAAGTGCTCGATCGTGCCGGCGTTGGTGACTGAGTCCTTGTGGCCGGTGAGTACGTATTCACCGGGGAAGGTACGCCCCTTGTCGGAGGCGTCGATGTAGGCGTTGATGCCGTCGAGGTAGGCCTTGACGTCGGCGAGGGCCTGCTTCCCGCGCTCGCCGTTGGTGGCGACGGCGTTGTCGATCTGCGCCTGCAGATCGGCCTCGGTGTAGGGGGCGTGCCGCCAGAACTGCTGTTCCAGGCCCTGGTTGGAGGGGGCACCGCCCGCGAAGGAGGTCAGCTGTCCGCGCCCGACGTGCCGGAAGACGTCCATCAGCCACAGCCGGTCCTGGGCCGCCGCGTAGCCGGCGCCGAACTCCGTGCCGTAGCGGGTGGTGCCGGTGATGTGCGGCACACCGGTCTTCTTGTCCCGGACGATCGTCACGTCACTGCGTCCGGCGGGTTTGAGGCTGGAGGCGACCTGGTCGGCGGGGACCCCGAAGGAGGCGTCGTTGAAGAAGGTGTTGATCTTGTCGTTGGTGAGGCCGGGGTAGCCCTTGGCGAGGTTGGCGTAGGGCCCGAGCTGGTCCTCGGCGTGCTCGGGCTGGGTGCCGAAGGCCTGGTTGAGGAGGATCTGGGCGAGGGTGGCGTTGCCGTTCTGGCCGGGCGGGAGGATGTCCGAACACTGGTTGCCGCAGTGGTCGTTCGCCGCGGCCGTGGCCTGGGCGGTAGCTGTTTCCGAGGCGGAAGCCGGGGCAAGCGGCGACAAGAGACCTGCGATCAGGGCGCATACCGATGCTGTCTTCAGGAACCCGGGGATTCCGCTGGGAGTTCTCATTCTGTCGAGAACGGTGCGTGGGGCACGCCGTGGCATGGGGGGCTCCTCCCGACGGGGGTGGGCCGGATGTTACCGCCGGTATCCCCCGGCTTGAAGATGAACAAGCGTCACTTTTTGAAGACGGCACAACAGACACACGGACCACGGCAGTCGACTCGCGAGCCTCTCGGGGCCGCTTATGGAGGCCATTTGAAATCGGATGGAGCCGATTCGCTTGTCGATACGTCTATTCGGCGACGTCCTTTCGACGACGCCGAAGTGACCGGATTACAGGTGCAGGTGTGACGGAGGTGCAGGACGATGGCCGGTTTCCGGAGTCTGGCGAGACAGGTCCGCGATCCGAGGTGCGATCTGGCCTTGCGACGCTATTCGCTGCGTAAGTGCCTTGAGAGGTTCGCCCCTTACGGACACAGGGCGACCTGGGACCATCTGTGCTCCCGGGCAGGGTTCGGTCCCGAGGACCGCTCCCCCGATCCGGTGCGGCTCGTGGCCGCACTGGACGAACTGGAGGAGGCGCGGGCGGTCTGGCTGGCCTACGAGGTCGAGTTCGCCGAGCGCCGCAAGAAGGAGAAGCACGACGGGCTGCGCAGGCCGGGCAGCGTGGACGACTGGCACCGTCTGACCTGGGGCGGTTTCGGTGTGGCGTGGTGCGACGATCCGGCGGTCCATCCCCGTGAACCGCTGGCCGAGGTGCTGCGCCGCCTGATCGACGCGCTGGAGCGCGAACCGGGCTCGGCCTGCCCGGTGTGCGGCGGCGAGCAGCTCACGTGGAGGTACGACCTGGACCACGAACCCTCGTCCGGTCCGGTCTGCACGGACTGCGGAATTCTGGTGCCGCGCCCCGTGCTCACGCCTGAGTCCCTGGCGTACGCCCGGCGGGCGAGGTTGTTGGTGTCGGCTTGACGGATGCGGGTGCGCGGGGGGTGCGCCGGGGATGCCGCACCCCCACTGTCGGTGGTGACTGGCACCATCGACGTCATGATGCAGGTGTGCCTGAACGGTTCGCGGACGGCCGCTGACGGTGCGGCCGTGCCGCTGACACCCGAGTCGATGGCCGGCTCGGCCGCCGGAGCCGTGGCCGCCGGGGCGCGGGACATCCACGTCCATCCCAAGACACCGTGCGGACAGGACACGTTGTCGCCGCGGGTGCTCGCGATGACGCTGTCGGCGATCCGGGCGCGGGTGCCGGTGCCCGTCGGTGTGACCACGGGCGCGTGGGCGGAGCCGGACCCCGCCGCCCGGCTGGAGCGGATCCGCGCGTGGACGGCCCTGCCCGACCACGCCTCGGTCAACTGGCACGAGCCGGGGGCGGAGGAGACGGCCGCGCTGCTCATGGAGCGCGGCGTGGGCGTGGAGGCCGGCATCTGGTCCGGGACGGACGGCGCGCAGCGGTTCGCCGCCTCGCCGCTCGGACCGAAGGTGCTGCGGGTCCTGGCGGAGGTGACGGACACGGATCCGCTGGGTGCGGTCGCCTCGGCACGGGAGCTGTTGTCCGGCCTGGGTTCCGCGCACGGCCGTCCTGTGCTGCTGCACGGCGAGGACGGGGGCGCCTGGCCGGTGCTGCGGCTCGCGGGGCGGCTGGGCCTGGCCACCCGGGTGGGTCTGGAGGACGTCCTGTTCCTGCCGGGCGGAGAACCCGCGGGCTCCAACGGCGAACTGGTCACGGCCGGTCTCGCGGAGTACGGAGCGGCCCGGCCGGGCGCTACCGGCCGCCCCGGTCGACCATCAGGCGCGAGCCCGTGAGGCGTTCGCCGAAGACGTCGTCCGGGTTGGACAGGACGCAGTTGTCCAGGGAGAGACAGCCGCAGCCGATGCAGTCGGCGAGGTGGTCCCTGAGACGGTTCAGCTGCTTGATGCGTTCTTCCAGTTCGCTGCGCCAGACCTCGGAGAGGTGCGCCCAGTCCTCCCGGGTGGGGGTGCGCTCCTCGGGGAGTTCGGCGAGTGCGTCACGGATCGTCGCCAGGGGGATGCCGACCCGTTGCGCGGCCCGGATGAAGGCGACCCGGCGGAGTGTGTCGCGGGAGTAGCGGCGCTGGTTGCCCGCGGTCCGGCGACTGCTGATCAGGCCCTTGGACTCGTAGAAGTGCAGGGCCGAGACGGCGGCGCCGCTGCGCGCCGCGAGCTGGCCGACCGTGAGCTCATGGATCTTCTCTGGGATCTGGGGCACCCCTCGAACCCTACCGAGTCCGTTGACACAGCCCGCACGGCCGACCATGCTAAGCAGTCGCTTAGACAGTGAGCGCGCAGACCCCCTGCACACGAGAGGCCTGGAAGACATGGCAGAGCCGAGGATCTTCACGTCCGTCGACGACCTGAAGTCGGCGGTGGGCGAGCAACTGGGGTACACCGACTGGCTCGACATCGACCAGAAGCGGATCGACCTCTTCGCGGAGGCCACCGGTGACCACCAGTGGATCCACGTCGACCCGGAGAAGGCGGCCGCGGGCCCCTTCGGCACCACCATCGCGCACGGCTACCTGACCCTGTCGCTGCTGCCCCTCTTCGGACCGCAGCTGATCGCCGTCGAGGGCGTGAAGATGGGCGTCAACTACGGCACGAACAAGGTGCGTTTCCCCGCGCCGGTCCCCGTCGGCTCCCGTCTGCGCGCCACCGCGGCGATCAGTGCCGTCGAGGAGGTGCCGGGCGGCGTCCAGGTGGCCGTCGCCTTCAGCGTCGAGCGCGAGGGGGGCGACAAGCCGGTCTGCGTCGCCGAGTCCGTGGCGCGCTACTACCTCTGAGGCGGGATCAGGCCGTCGGCCCCTGGGCCCCGACCATGCGCAGCACGAGGTCGGCGTACAGCTCGCCGACCTGCTCCGGCGTCCGGGGCCCGTCGACGTTGAACCACCGTGCCACGTCGATGCAGAGCGACAGCACGGCCAGCGTGGTGCCGTGCACATCGATGACCTCGAACTCGCCCGAGCGCGCGCCCTCCTCGATGATCCCGCGCACCTCGCCGTCGACCTGGCGGCGCAGGGCGAGGATCTCGGCGCGGGCGTCGGGCCCGAGCGATTCGAGCTCGTATTGCACGACCCGCGCGGTGGTGCGCCCGCCCGCGTGCCAGCGGACGAAGGAGCTCACCGCGTCGGCGAGCCGCTCAGTGGCGCTGCCCTCGCGGCGGGACGCCGTCCGCAGGATCTCCAGGGCCTTCTCGTGCCCGATCCTGCTGATGCGGTGCAGCAGCTCTTCCTTGGTCTTGTAGTGGATGTAGAGCGCGGCCGGGCTCATTCCGGCGCGGCCCGCGATGTCGCGGGTCGTCGTGGCGTGATAGCCGCGCTCGGCGAAGGCCTCCACCGCGGCGATCAGCAGCCGCCGCGCCGCGTCGGGCGTGACCTCGCCCCACGCCTGCGCCTCGCCGCCGGCCGTCTCCTCCGCCGTACTCATCACTCGCCCCTCTCCACTGGCAGGAGGAACACCATACCGCCGAAGGTGAGCGAGCGCTTAGTGTGGCCGCTCAGCGCTTTTCGAAGGGGGCGTACGAGGGGGCCGCACCATCCTGCCGGTCCCGGATCACCTTGGCCAGGGTGAAGGAGGACGTGACCAGGTACAGGACGGCGATGGCGAGGAAGGCCCGCACCCAGGCGTCGGCGCTCAGCTGGTAGATGCCGATCGCGGTGGCCGCCATGGCGACGGCGAAGGAGGCGACGGCCTGGCCGTAGAAGGCGGCCGTGTTCTGCTGCTTGCCCGGTGTGTCACTCATGGGGGAAAGCATCGGCGGACGTGGCCCGCGCCACATCCGCCGAAGTACTCAGACGCGTACTCAGAACGCCGACACGCCGGTCAGGGCCCGCCCGATGACCAGCTTCTGGATCTGGCTCGTCCCCTCGTAGAGGGTCATCACGCGAGCGTCCCGCAGCAGCTTGCCGGCCGGGTACTCGTCGATGTAGCCGTAGCCGCCGAAGACCTGGAGCGCGTTGTTGGCGGCGCGGACGGCGGCCTCCGAGGCGAACAGCTTGGCCTTGGAGGACTCGACGGCGAACGGCTGCCCCCGGTCGACCAGGTCGGCGACCCGCCAGGTCAGCAGCCGGGCGGCGTCGACGTCCAGGGCGATGTCGCTGAGCAGTTCCTGGACCAGCTGGTGATGGGCGATGGTCCTGCCGAACTGCTCGCGCTCCCCCGCATAGCGCACGGCTGCGTCGAGGGCGGCCTGGGCGATGCCGACGCAGCCCGCGGCGACCGACATCCGGCCCTTGGCGAGAGCCGACATGGCGATGGAGAAGCCCTTGCCCTCCTCCCCGAGCAACGCGGAGGCCGGCACGCGCACGTCTTCCAGGACGAGTTCGGCGGTGGCCTGGCCGCGCAGCCCGAGCTTGCCGTGGATGGTGCGGCGGGTCAGGCCGGGCGTGTCGGCCGGGACGAGGAAGGCGGAGACGCCCTTGTGGCCGGGGGCGTCCGTGGAACGCGCGAAGAGGAGGACGACGTCGGCCCAGGTGCCGTTGGTGATGAAGGTCTTGGTGCCGTCGATGACGTAGTCGTCGCCGTCCCGTACGGCTCGGGTCGCCAGGTTGCCGGCGTCCGAGCCCGTGCCCGGCTCGGTCAGGCCGAAGCAGCCGACCGACGCGCCGGAGGTCAGACCGGGCAGCCAGCACCGCTTCTGCTCCTCGCTCCCCCAGGCCGCGACGCTCTTGGCCACGAGCCCGAGGGAGACCGAGACGATGCCGCGCACCGACGAGTCGCCACGACCCAGCTCCTCCGTGACCAGGCAGTAGGCGAGGTGGTCGCCGCCGGAGCCGCCGTACTCCTCGTCGACCGTCAAGCCCAGGAAGCCGACCTCGCCGAGCTTCTTGACGATCGCCCGGTCGACCTCCTCGGCCCGGTCCCAGGCGACGACGTGCGGGGTGATCTCTCGCTCCACGAAGTCCCTGGCGAGCCGCCGGACCGCGCTCTGCTCGTCGCTGAGCTCCAGATTCACCACAGGTCACCCCATTGAAAGCCGGACATTTTAATTAGCACTGCTAGTTTACTGCGCAGCCCTACTATGTGCGCCATGGCCCGACCGCGCAAGCCCCTCCTCAGCACCGACCGGATCGTCGAGACGGCCCGCGCGCTCGTGGACGCGGAGGGTCTGGCCGCCGTCTCCACACGGCGGCTCGCCGCCGAGCTGGGGGTCAGCGGACCCTCGCTCTACAACCACTTCCGCACCAAGGACGAGATCCTGGAGGCGGTCGCCGACTCGGTGAGCGGCCAGGTGGACCTGTCGATGTTCCAGGACGGCCGGGACTGGCGGACCGCACTGCACGACTGGGCCGTCTCCTACCGGGCCGCCCTGCGCGACCACCCGAACATCGTCCCGGTGCTGGCCCGCGGCCCCGGCCGCCGCCCGGCCGGACTGCGCCTCGCGGACGCCGTCTACGGCGCGATGGTCGCCGCGGGCTGGCCGCCCGCGCAGGCCACGTCCATCGGCGCGCTGATGCGCTACTTCGTGATGGGCTCCGCCCTCGGCTCCTTCGCCGGGGGGTTCGTGGACGACGCGAGCGCCTACGACCCCGCCGACTACCCCCACCTCCAGCAGGCCCACCGGCTCGCCGGGCATCAGGAGAAGATCGACGAGCGCGCCTTCGAGACCGGTCTGACGGCCCTGCTGGACGGGCTGGCGCGGCAGTACGAGCAGGTGCAGCACCCGGCGCAGTGACGCTTCGGCGAACACCGAACCGTCCGTGTCCCAGGCTGGGGACATGACGACGAGGGGCCCCCGGGCCACGGCCCTGGCCCGGTTCGCCGCGCTGTTCG
This sequence comes from Streptomyces sp. SID5643, assembly GCF_009872555.1. Lineage (NCBI taxonomy): Bacteria > Bacillati > Actinomycetota > Actinomycetes > Kitasatosporales > Streptomycetaceae > Streptomyces > Streptomyces sp. SID5643. The sequence continues at coordinate 7,912 of NZ_WWIC01000362.1, read as the reverse complement.
CGGACGAGACCCGGGCCGCGTGCCTGCTGGCGCTGCTGGACGGCCGGGCCTGGACCGCGGGCGAGCTGGCACGGCACGCGGGCGTGGCCGCCTCGACGCTGAGCGAGCACCTGGGCCGGCTCGTCGCGGGCGGGCTGCTCACCGAGGAGCGGCAGGGCCGGCACCGCTACGTCCGGCTGGCCGACGCCCACATCGCCCAGCTGGTGGAGGACCTCGCCTCCCAGGTCGCGCCGGGCACCGCCGTACGGCCGCGCACCCTGCGGGAGTCGAACGCCGGGTCGGCGATGGCCCGGGGCCGCACGTGCTACGACCATCTCGCCGGGCGGCTCGGCATCGCGGTCACCGACGCGCTGACGGCCCGCGGGCTGCTGGAGCAGGAGACGGGGTTCTCGCTCACCGAGGCGGGGATGGAGTGGTTCGTCTCGGCCGGTATCGCCCTCGACCGGCGAAGCCGCCGGCCGCTCGCCCGTGCCTGTCTCGACTGGACCGAACGCCGGCCCCATCTCGCGGGCGTCGCGGGCGCTGCGCTGTGCCGGCACGCCCTGGACACGGGCTGGTGCGTGCGCATCGGCTCGGAGCGGGCCGTGAAGGTGACGGCCGCCGGTGAACGCGCCCTCTTCGACCTGCTGGGGGTGGAGGCCGCTGCACTGCGGTGAGCCCGTCCGAAATCCGCGAGCCTCCGGGCCCCGGCCGACCTAGCCTCTGGAGCATGATGCCGAACACCTCCCCGTCCCCTTCCGGCAGCCGGGCGGAGCTGCTCGCCGCCGGTGCTGCGGCGGTCACCGTCGTGCTGTGGGCGTCCGCCTTCGTCTCGATCCGCAGCGCAGGTGACGCGTACTCCCCGGGCGCGCTGGCGCTCGGGCGGCTGCTGGCCGGGGCGCTGACGCTGGGGGTGATCTGCCTGCTGCGGCGGGAGGGGGTGCCGCCGCGCCCGGCCTGGCGCGGGATCGCGATATCGGGGCTGCTGTGGTTCGGCTTCTACATGGTCGCCCTCAACTGGGGCGAGCAGCAGGTCGACGCGGGGACGGCCGCCCTGGTCGTGAACACCGGGCCGATCCTCATCGCGCTGCTCGGTGCGCGTCTGCTCGGCGACCCGATGCCGCCGCGGCTGCTGGCGGGAATGGCCGTGTCGTTCGCCGGTGCCGTGACGGTGGGCCTGTCGATGTCGGGCGAGGGCGGCTCCTCGGTGCTCGGGGTGGTGCTGTGCCTGCTGGCCGCCATCGCGTACGCCGGTGGTGTCGTGGCGCAGAAGCCGGCGCTGGGCTCGGCGAGCCCGTTGCAGGTGACGACGTTCGGGTGCCTGGTCGGCGCGGTGCTGTGCCTGCCGTTCGCGGGGCAGCTCGTCCAGGAGGCGGGCGACGCCCCGGCGTCCGCGACGCTCAACATGCTCTATCTCGGCGTCTTCCCGACCGCCCTCGCCTTCACGACGTGGGCGTACGCGCTGTCACGGACGACCGCGAGCCGGATGGGCGCGACGACGTACGCGGCGCCCGCGCTGGTCGTCCTGATGTCGTGGCTGTTCCTCGGCGAGGTACCGGGGCTGCTCACGCTGGTGGGCGGTGCCCTGTGCCTGGCGGGTGTGGCGGTGTCGCGGTCCAAGGCGGCGGCGCGGGCCGCGGCTCCGGGAGCGGTTCCGGAGCCGCGGCCCGAGCAGGCCGGGGACTCAGCTCGCTGACCCGGCCGTCGACTCGGACTCGGCCTGCGTCTCTGCCGCACGGGCCCGGTCCGCGAGGATCTTGATCGACACGAGTGCGATCACCGAGAGCACGATGATGTACCCGGACACGGCCATCGACGTGCCCGTAGCCTCCAGGAGCAGCACCATCATGAAGGGCGCGAGCCCGCCGCCCGCGACGGCCGCGATCTGGTAGCCGAGGGAGGCGCCGGTGTAGCGCATCTCGGGCGTGAACAGCTCGGCGAACAGGGCGGCCTGGGGGCCGTACATGATGCTCAGGAAACAGCTGGCGACGAACGTGCCGACCGCGAGCCACAGCAGCGAGCCGGTGTCGATCAGCAGGAAGAGCGGCACGGCCCACAGTGCGATGCCGGCCGCGCCGATCGCATAGATCCGGATGCGGCCGAACTTGTCGGAGAGCGCGGCGGCGGCCGGGATCAGCACCAGCTGGGTGAGGCTGATGCACAGCGAGACCATGAGGACGGCGCTCTTCTTCATGCCGAGTTCGCGGGTCGTGTAGTCGAGCACGCCTGTGATGATGATGTAGAAGGTCGCTGTGTTCACGGCGAAGGAGCCGCCGGCCAGGAGCACCGTACCGAGGTGGCCGCGCAGGATCGTGCGCAGCGGAGAGGACTGCTCGACCTTCTCCTTCTCGGCCAGCTTCTTCTCCGCCTCCCGGAATTCGGGGGTCTCCTCGACGCGGGTGTGTATGTACCAGGCGAGCACGAGGACGAACAGGCCGACCAGAAACGGCACACGCCAGGCCCAGGCCGCGAACTCGGAGTCGGTGGTGAACGCGCCGGCCAGCAGGAACACCGTGTTGGCGCTCACCACGCCGATGGGGACGCCGAGTTGGACGAAGCTGCCGTATATGCCGCGCTTGCCCTCGGGGGCGTACTCGGTGGCCATCAGCATCGCGCCGCCCCACTGGGCGCCTACGGCGATGCCCTGTAGCACGCGGAAGAGGACCAGCAGGATCGGGGCGGCGACGCCGATCGTCTCGTAGGTCGGGAGCAGGCCGATGCCGGTGGTGGCGACGCCCATGAGGGTGAGCGCGAGGACGAGCATCGGCTTGCGGCCGCGCTTGTCGCCGAGGTGTCCGGCGACGATGCCGCCGATGGGCCGGGCCAGGAAGCCGACGGCGAAGGTGGCGAAGGAGGCGAGGACGCCCGCCGTGGTGCTGCCTGCGGGGAAGTAGAGGTCGCCCAGTACGAGGGCGGCGGCGATGCCGAAGACGAAGTAGTCGTACCACTCGACGGCCGAGGCGAGCGCCGCCGCGGTGGCCACGCGACGGCGGTTGCCGACGGCGGGCGTGGTGGTGGCGGGCTGAGCGGAAGGTGCCGTGTCCATGTGGTGCACGCTCCGGGGGGTGCGGGGGACGGAACGGGGGGTGGCTCGGGTTCCGGGGAACGTACTGACCGGACGGTATGTACGTCAACGGGTCGCGCACCAGGACTTTTACCTGTACTTGACATCGACCGTGGGCCCGGGCATGCCGACGACCCCGGCCTCGCGGGAGGCCGGGGTGGCGGACGGTTGGGGTCTAGAAGACGACCAGGGCCCGGCCGCCCTTGCCGGCCAGCATGTTCTCGAAGGCCGCCGGGATGCCGTCCAGGGAGATGTGCTCCGTCACCAGCGCGCTCAGGTCGAGGCGGCCCGCCCGGACGTGTCCGGCCAGGACGGGGAGGTCCCGGGCCGGGTCGGAGTTGCCGTAGACGCAGCCGGTCAGGGTGCGGCCCCAGTGGAAGATCTCCAGGGCGTTGAAGGTGACCTGCTGGTCCTTGCCGCCGATGCCGACGACCGTGGTGCGGCCGCCGCGGCGGGTGGAGTCCCAGGCCGTGCGGATGGTGACCGCGCGGCCGGCGCACTCCACGGCGACATCGACGCCCTGCTTGCCGGTGAGGCCGCGAATCTCGCGGGCGGTGGTGTCGGAGGCGACGACGTAGTCGGTGGCGCCGGCCGCCCTGGCCAGCTCCTCCTTCTCGGCGGACACGTCCACCGCGACGATCTTCGAGGCGCCCGCGATCCGGGCGGCCTGGAGGGCGGCGAGGCCCACTCCCCCGACGCCGAACACCGCGACGGTCTCGCCCTGCCGGACCCGGGCCGAGTGGTGGACGGCGCCGTAGCCGGTGAGGACGGCACAGCCGAGGAGGGCGGCGTCGGTGAGCGGGACGCCGTCGGGGACGGGCAGCACGCAGGAGGCGGAGACGACCGTCTCCTCGGCGAACGCGGCGACGTTCAGGCCGGGATGGAGGTCGGTGCCGTCGGTGGTGCGGGCGTAGACGTCGGCGGCGCCGGTGAGGGCGTCGGCGCACAGCCACACCTCGCCGAGCGAGCAGGCGTGGCAGGCGCCGCAGGAGGGCGCCCAGTTGAGGACGACGCCGTCGCCGGGTGAGACATGGTCGACGCCCTCCCCGACGGAGACGACCGTGCCGGCCCCCTCGTGCCCGAGGACGGCCGGGACGGGCACGCGCATGGTGCCGTCGGACAGGGACAGGTCGGAGTGGCAGACCCCGGCGGCGGCGAGCCGGACGCGGACCTGGCCGGGTCCGGGGTCGGGCAGGTCGATGCCGGTGATCTCCAGCGGGGAGCCGATGGCGGGCAGGACGGCGGCGCGGACGGCCATGACGGAAGGGACTCCCCTGCTTCTAGAACTGGAGGGACTTGGTCTGGAGGTACTCGGCCAGTCCGTGCACGCCGAGCTCGCGGCCCACACCGGACTGCTTGTAGCCGCCGAAGGGGGCGAGGGGGTTGAAGCGGCCGCCGTTGATGTCGACCTGGCCGGTCTCCATGCGGCGCGCGAAGGCAACCGCCTCGGCCTCGTCGCCGGCCCAGACGGCGCCGGCCAGCCCGTAGACCGTGCCGTTGGCGATGCGCAGGGCGTCGTCCTCGTCCTCGTACCTCAGGATCGACAGGACCGGGCCGAAGATCTCCTCCTGCGCGATGGTCATGTCCTCGGTGACGTCCGCGAAGACGGTCGGGGCGACGAAGTAGCCCTGGTCGCGGGGGGCTTCGGGGCCGCCCGCGACCAGGCGGGCGCCTTCCGCCACGCCCTTCTCGATGTAGCCGCGGACCCGGTCCCGCTGCCTGGCATTGACGACCGGGCCGATGCGGTCGCCGTACTTGGCGGCGGCGGCAGCGGCGAGCTCGACGGCTTCGTCGTACTGGTCGCGGTGGACCAGCATCCGCGTCCAGGCGCTGCACGTCTGCCCGGAGTTGGACATGACGTTGGCGACCCCGACGTTGACCGCCTTGGCCAGGTCGGCGCTCGGGAGGATGACGTTGGCGGACTTGCCGCCGAGTTCGAGGGCGACCTTCTTGACCTGCCCGGCGGCGATCGCGGCGATCTGCCGGCCCACGGCGGTGGAGCCGGTGAAGGAGACCAGGTCGACGCCCGGGTGTTCGGCGAGGGCCTGCCCCGCGACCGGGCCGAGGCCGGTGACCAGGTTGAAGACGCCCGCCGGGATCCCTGCTTCGTGCACCGCGTCGGCGAAGAGCCGGGCGACCAGGGGGGTGTCCTCGGCGGGCTTCACGACGACCGTGCAGCCGGCCGCGAGAGCCGGGGCGACCTTGGCGACGATCTGGTGCAGCGGGTAGTTCCACGGCGTGATCGCGGCCACGACACCGATCGGTTCGTGGTGCACCACCGAGTTGCCGGTCTTCTCCTCGAAGGCGTACGCGGCCGCCAGCTCGGCGTACGAGCCCGCCACCGCGATCGGCACCCCCGCGTGGACGGCCTGCGAGAACTTCAGGGGCGAGCCGAGTTCGGCCGTGACCGTCTCGGCGATCTCGTCCGCGCGGGCCACGAGCACGTCCCGGAGGGCGGCCAGACGGGACGCGCGCTCGGCGGGCGGGGTCGCGGCCCAGTCCGGCAGGGCTGCGCGGGCGGCCCGTACGGCGGCGTCGACGTCCTCGGCGGTGCCCGCCGGGACCGTGCCGATGACCTGTTCGTCGACCGGGTTCACGACCTCGATCACGTCCTGGCCGGCGGCGGGGCGCCAGGCGCCGTCGATGTACATGCCGTCGTGTGCCTTCATCGCGCTTCCTCCGGGGCGGGGCGTCGTCGTCCGACACATAAACTAGCGACGATAGTTTTCTGGCGCCAGACACCACCGGTCATCAGAGCACGCGGACGGCCACGTCCGGCTGTGCCGCTCCTCACTCCCCCAGGTCGGGCAGGCGGTCCGGGTGCGGACAGATCCGGTCGCCGTGCTGGTCGAAGACGAAGAGGTGGGCGAGGTCCACGAGGAGCGGTACCTGCATGCCGTGCCGCAGCGCCAGTTCCGGGGTGGTGCGGACGATGAGGTCGCCGGGCAGGCGCGCTTCGGCGGTCGTGGGGGCGGGGGCCTCCGGGTGGTCCAGGGCGATCACGGGTCCGGCCCGCCCGGCCCCGGACCGCTCCCGGAGCCTCGTGAGGACCGAGCCGTCGCGGCGGCGCCGCCGGGCGGGGCGGCCGGGCCGGGGGCGCGGGGCCTCCAGGTCGGGGACGACGGCGGGGCTGGAGCCGGTGTCGAAGTGGACCAGGATCTCGTGCCCCTGGAACTCCACGTGCTCGACCAGGCCGGTGATCGGCACCTCACCAGGGCGGGCCGCGCTGTGCTTCGCGATCCTGACGGCCTCCGAGCGCAGGCCCACGATGACCTCGCGCCCCTGCTGGACCCGCAGCAACTGGTGGTCCAGGGAGAGCGGTTCGGGCAGGCGGAGGAACTGCTTGCCCAGGCTGATGGTCATCGCCCCGTCGAGCGGAGCCCGCACCAGGCCGCGCAGCAGGTTGATGCGCGGGGTGCCGATGAAGGCGGCGACGAAGACGTTGCGGGGCAGCGCGTAGACCGCGCGCGGGCTGTCGACCTGCTGGAGGACGCCGCCGCGCAGCACGGCGACCCGGTCGCCGAGCGACATGGCCTCGGCCTGGTCGTGGGTGACGTAGATCGTGGTGACGCCCAGTTCCCGGGTGAGCCGGGATATCTCCGCCCGCAGATGGGTGCGGAGCTTGGCGTCGAGGTTGGACAGCGGCTCATCCATCAGGAAGGCGGAGGGATGGCGGGCGATGGCGCGGCCCATGGCCACGCGCTGGCGTTCGCCGCCGGAGAGCTGGCCGGGCAGGCGGTCCAGGAGGTCCTCGATGCCGAGCATGCGGGCGGTGGCGTCGACGCGGGGGCGGGGGTCCGTGCCAGGGTCCTCGATGCGCAGCGGGAAGCCGATGTTGGCGCGGCTGGTCATGTTCGGGTAGAGGGCGAAGTTCTGGAAGACCATCGCCATGTCCCGGCCGGACGGCGGCAGGTCGTTGGCGTACTCGCCGTCGAGCAGCAGTCTGCCCTCGTCGATCTCCTCCAGCCCGGCGATCATTCTGAGCACGGTGGACTTGCCGCAGCCGGACGGCCCGAGCAGCACGAGGAACTCGCCGGGCGGGATGTCCAGCGACAGCCGGTCCACCACGCGGGGGCCGCGCGGGTAGGCCTTGCTCACGTCGTGCAGGGAGATGGCGCGTGTCATGAGGTGCCCCCGAGGGGTCATCAGGGCGCTGGTGCTCCGCGGTCGGAAGCCCCGTGCGGGTCGTACGGGGCTCTGGGTCACGGAAGTTAACGGAATGTGTGCGGCCTGGGGAAGACACCGGACAAGATCGGGGGCTTCGGTCCATCTGGTGAGAAGGCGGACGGCCCGGTTCAGCGGATGCCGGTGAGGTGGGCGAAGACGACCACGTTGCCGGAATAGCCCTTCCTGCGGTCGTAGCTGCCGCCGCAGGTGATCAGACGCAGCTCGGGGCGGCCCCGGGCGCCGTACACCTCCTGGCTGGGGAAGTCGGCCTTCTCGTACGACTTGATCTTGTCGACCGTGTAGACGGCGATCCGCCCGTCGGCGCGGCGGGCCTTGACGATCCGGCCCCGCTTCAGCTCGGTCAGCCCCGCGAAGACGGCGGGCCCGCTGTCCGTGTCCAGATGCCCCACGGCCACGGCGGTGCCCTGCTCGCCGGGTGAGGCACCGTGCCGGTACCAGCCGACGAGCTTGGGGTCGTCGTCCGGCGGCGCGGTGAGGCGGCGTTCACGGTCGAGGCCGAGGCCCATGACCGGTGCGTCGAGGCGGAGGTAGGGGATGAGGAGCCGGGTGGCCGGGGAGCGGGGCAGGGGGCGCAGGCCGGCCGGGCGGTGGGACTTGCGGGCGGCCGGGGCGGGGGCGCGGGCGGCGGGCCTGGGAGGAGCGGGGCGCGGGGTGGCGGCCGCGGGGCGGTTGTGCGGCGGC
>NZ_WWIC01000361.1:0-42052 GCF_009872555.1 Streptomyces sp. SID5643 | reverse complement strand
CCCTCCGGCGGGAGTGCGCCCGGGGCCTGCGCGTCCCACGCGGGCGGCTCCGGCGCGCTCCACTGCTGGGGCGGGGACTGCCAGGACTGGCCCGGCGGCGGGGGCGGCGTCTGCTCCTGGCCGGGGCCCCACGGCTGGCCCCAGGTCTGGCCCTCCGCGGGAGCCGAGGCCTGCGGCCCGCCCGCCGTGGGCGGGACGGGCCGGCGGCCCGGGGCGTCACCCGGTCCGCCCGTCATGCCCGGAAGCAGGGGTTCGCCACCGTCGGAGGGCAGCACGATGCCTTCGCGCGCGGGGCGCGCCGAGGGCTCCTCGCCCTGTCCACTCTGCGTCACCGGGACTCCTACTAATGGGGGACCTTGTGAATCGTCGGGTCACGCTACCGGGTCCCCAGAGCCCCGTGCCACGCAGCACGGAGCCCGACCGCCGGCCCTGTGAGCGCGGTAACACCGGCGGCTCACGGCACGTCGCCCACGTCACCTCCCTCGCTCCCGGCAGCCGTTCGCCGCATGTTCACGCATCCGCAGACCCTGTGTTCATGCGGCCGCCTGCAGGTCGAGCCGTGCCCCGAACTCCCTTACCACCGCCTCGTCCCGGTACGGCTCCAGCCGCTGCTGGAAGTCCTCCAGGTACTCGGCGCCCCGGTTGGAGCGCAGCCCCTCCAGCAACTCCACGGCCTTCATACCGGTGTTGCACGCCTCTTCGATCTCCCGCTGCTGCACCTGCGCCGTGGCCAACAGCACATAGCCGATGGCCCGGCGGCGCGCCCGCGACCGGGGATGTCCGGCCAGCGACTCCTGCGCGCACCGGGCCGCCGCCTCGGCCTGCCCCAGGTCCCGGTGGCAGTGGGCCAACTCGTCGGCGAGATAGGCCTCGTCGAAGTGCGCGATCCACACCGGGTCGTCCCCGGCCGCCGGGTCGGCCGCCTCCAGGGCGCTGACCGCGCGCCCCGCCGAGGACTGGGCGGCGCGCACGTCGCCCATGAGGGCGTGCCCGCGCGCCTCCGCCGCCAGGAACATCGACTCCGCCCGCGGTGACACGCGCCCCCGCGCCCCCTCCTGCGCCGCCCGGGCCAACTGCGCGATCTCCCGCGGGTTTCCGAGCTGAGCGGCGAGATGGCTCATGGACGCCGCGAGGACGTACCCGCCGTAGCCGCGGTCCCCGGCGGCCTGCGCCAGCCGCAGGGCCTGGATGTAGTAGCGCTGGGCCAGACCGGGCTGGCCGGTGTCGACGGCCATGTACCCGGCGAGCTCCGTCAGCCGGGCCACCGCGGCGAACAGGTCCCGCCCGACCGCCTCCCGGTACGACCCGGCCAGCAGTCCCGAGACCACGCTGTTGAGGTAGTGCACGACGACCGGCCGCACATGCCCGCTGCCGTACTGGTGGTCGAGATCCACCAGCGCCTGGGTCATGGCCTGGACCGCCTGCACGTCGGACTGCCCCACCCGCGGCCCCGCCGAGCGCGAGACCTGCGGGTCGGGCGCGGAGATGAGCCAGTCGCGACTGGGCTCGACCAGCGCGGACGCCGCGACGGAGGACCCGGACAGGAAGTCCCGCCGCCCCACGTCACTGCGCCACAGCTCGCAGACCTGCTCGATGGCCCCCAGTACCGTCGGCGAGAACTGGAGGCCGACGCCCGAGGCGAGGTTCTTGCCGTTGGCCATGCCGATCTCGTCGATCGTGACCGTACGGCCGAGTTTGCGGCCCAGCGCCTCGGCGATGATCGCCGGGGCCCGGCCCCGCGGCTGCTGTCCGCGCAGCCAGCGCGCCACCGACGTCTTGTCGTAGCGCAGGTCGAGGCCGTGCTCGGCACCGCACATGTTGACCCGGCGGGCCAGGCCGGCGTTGGAGCATCCGGCTTCCTGGATGAGCGCCTGCAACCGTTCGTTCGGCTGCCGGGCGACGAGCGGCCTTGCGGCCATGGCGTACCCCCTGAGGCTGCGGTGCCTGCCCACGCACCGATTTGACGTGTCTTCCGCGGCCGAACCCCTCACGTCCCGGCGAAAAGATCCGGCCGTGAAGATCAATGCCCCGCCGATCAGGCGAAAATGCGAGGCATGTGAGGAATGCCGGGGTAACGGCAGTTGCCGGCCCCCCACCTGGCTACCCAGCTCCGGCCACCGTTCCTCCTGCGCGCCCCCGCACATGCACCCATGCGCCCCGCGAACAGGGGCGATGCTCTCCCCCGCGCACACGGGTGGGCGTAACCCCTGGTGACGACCAGAGTTGTGTTCATCGTGGAAGAGACGATCGCCGGCACCGAAGCCGCTCAGATCCCGAAGCAGCGCGGGGAATCGCTGCTGGAGACCGCTGTTCGCTACGCCGAGGAGCGCCACTGGGACGTGTTCCCCGGCACCTGGCTGGAAGCCGTCGACGGCAGTCAGCGCTGCTCCTGCGGTGACGCGGCGTGTCCGGCGCCCGGGTCGCACCCGGCGCGCCCGGACTGGGCGACGCAGGCGACGGGCAGTGCGACGGTCGCGCGGCGGATGTGGCAGAAGCAGCCGACCGCGTCGATCCTGCTGCCGACGGGGCGGACGTTCGACGCGATCTCCGTGCCGGAGACCGCCGGGTTCCTGGCGCTCGCACGCATGGAGCGGATGGAGCTGACGCTCGGGCCGGTGACGCTCACGCCGGACCGGCGGATGGAGTTCTTCGTGCTTCCGGGGGCCGGGGTGAAGGTGCCCGACCTGGTGCGGAAGCTGGGGTGGTCGGTGTCGTCGCTGGATCTGACGGTGCTGGGTGAGGGGGCGTACGTGGCCGCGCCGCCCACGCGGTTCGGGTCCCGCGGGGCTGTGCAGTGGGCCTGCCGGCCGACCCCGGCGAATCGGTGGCTGCCGGATGCGGAGGAGTTGATCTCGCCGTTGGCCTATGCGTGTGGGCGGGACCGGTAGCGCCTGATCGTCTGCCTGGTCCCTCCTTGCCGGCGGCTGCGGGTCGGGTCTGGCTGATCGCGCAGTTCCCCGCGCCCCTGGGCACCGAAACCGTAGGGTGCGAGGTGACGGAGGGAGGCGCGGTGGGATCCAGCGCAGTGCGGGTGCGGGGGCTCTGGAAGCGGTTCGGGCAGCAGGTCGCTGTCGCCGGGATCGATCTCGACTTGCCCGCGGGCAAGTTCATCGGGCTCGTCGGACCGAACGGGGCCGGGAAGACCACCACCTTGTCGATGGTCACCGGGCTGCTCAGGCCCGATCACGGGACCGTCGAGGTGGTCGGGCACGACGTGTGGCAGGACCCCGTCGAGGTGAAGGCGCGGATCGGGGTGCTGCCGGAGGGACTGCGGCTCTTCGAGCGGCTCTCCGGCCGGGAACTGCTGGCGTACTCCGGGCGGTTGCGGGGACTGCCCGGTGCCGAGGTCGACAAGCGGGCCACGCAGCTCCTCGACGTCCTCGATCTGGCCGGGGCCCAGCACAAGCTGGTCGTCGACTACTCGACCGGCATGCGCAAGAAGATCGGGCTCGCCGCCGCTCTCCTCCACAATCCCGAAGTGCTGTTCCTGGACGAGCCGTTCGAGGGAGTCGACCCCGTCTCCGCGCAGACCATCCGGGGCGTCCTGGAGCGGTACACGGCCTCGGGCGCCACGGTCGTGTTCTCTTCCCACGTCATGGAGCTCGTCGAGTCGCTGTGCGACTGGGTCGCCGTCATGGCCGCCGGGCGGATCCGCGCCACCGGCACGCTCGCCGAGGTGCGCGGGGACGCGCCCTCGTTGCAGCGGGCCTTCCTCGAACTCGTCGGCGCGCAGAGCCGGGACGCGGGGTCCGATCTCGACTGGCTGGGCGGCTCGGCCCGGTGAGCGCCGACGCGATCACCCCCGTCTTCGTACGGCTGAAGCTGTCGCTGCTGCGCAACGGGCTGCGACGGTCCGGCGGGCGGAAAGCCGCCTACATCACCTCGGCCGTCTTCGCCCTGCTGTTCGCCGCGCTCCAGCTGATCGGCCTGATCGCGCTGCGCGGCCACGCGCACGCCGAGTCGGTGGTCGTGCTGGCGGTGGCGGTGCTGGGGCTCGGGTGGGCGGTGATGCCGCTGTTCTTCCCCAGCGGTGACGAGACCCTCGATCCGACCCGGCTGGTGATGCTGCCGCTGCGGCCCCGGCCGCTGGTGCGGGCACTGCTCACGGCCTCGCTGGTGGGCATCGGGCCGCTGTTCACGCTGTGCCTGCTGGCCGGCTCGGTGATCGCGGTCGCGCGGGGCGGGGCGGCGTTCGCCGTGGGTGCCGTCGCCGTCGTGCTCGCGCTGCTGGTGTGCGTGGCGCTCGCGCGGGCCGTCGCCGCCGCGAACGTCCGGCTGCTGACCAGCCGCAAGGGCCGGGACCTCGCGGTGCTCAGCGGGCTCGTCATCGCGATCGGGGCGCAGATCGTCAACTTCGGCGCGCAGCGCATCGGGGCGTCGGGGCTGGGCGAACTCGACCCGGCGGCCGGGATCCTGCGGTGGGTGCCGCCGGCCTCGGCGATCGGAGCCGTGCACGCGGTGGGTGAGGGCTCGTACGGTCTCGCCGCCGCGCAACTGGCGCTGACCGCGGGGGCGCTGGTGGCGCTGCTCGCGCTCTGGTCACGGCATCTGACCCGGCTGATGACCTCGCCCGACGGCTCCACCCTGCCGGGCGCCGAGTCGGCCGCCAAGGAGCGGTCGTCGACCGGGCTGGGGCGGCTGCTGCCCTTCCCCCGTGCCGAAGGCCCGGGAGGTGCCCCCAGCCGTACGGGCACGGTCATGGAGCGCAGCCTGCGGTACGTGTGGCGCGACCCGAAGATCAAGACCGCCTGGGTGACGTCGCTGGCCATCGGGCTGATCGTGCCGGTGTTCAACGCCTGGCAGGGCACCGGGTCGGTGTACTTCGCGTGCTTCGCCGCCGGGATGCTCGGCATCCAGATGTACAACCAGTTCGGACAGGACACCTCGGCGTTCTGGATCGTCGCGATGACGATCTCCTCGACGCGTGACGCCTACGTCGAACTGCGCGCCCGGGCGTACGCCCTGCTGCTGATCACGCTGCCCTACGCCACGCTCGTGACGGTCCTGACGACGGCCGTGCTCGGCGACTGGCGGCGGCTGCCCGAGGCACTGGGCCTGTCCTTCGCGCTGCTCGGCGCGATGCTCGCGACCGGGGCGTGGACGTCCGCCCGCTTCCCCTACTCCATCCCGCAGGAGGGCTACAAGAACGTCGCCCCCGGGCAGACCGGGCTCGCCTGGATCTCCATCTTCGGCGGGATGATGGCGGCCGCCCTGCTGTGCGCGCCCGTCATCGCGCTCACGATCTGGCTGAACGTGAGCGCCGACGGCGACGCCTGGACGTGGCTGCTGCTGCCGGTGGGCACGGCGTACGGGGCGGCGCTCGCGGCGGCAGGGCTGAAACTGGCCGCTCCGCAGACGGCCCGGCGCCTGCCGGAGATCCTGGCGGCGGTCAGCAAGGGATGACGGGCGGCCGCCGCTCCGCCGACCCCCGACCGGGGGTGGGGCACCAGCGGCCTGCCGGCCGGCAGCAACGGGTGACGCGCCCCGGCCGAGGACTGCCGTCGAAGAGGAGGAACGCGCCGCCGCCACGCCGGACATCGACCAGGGGTGGGCGCCGGAGGCCCGCTGGCAGCAACGAGTGACGCGCCCGGCGGGAGGACTGCCGTCAGTCGTCGCCCAGCGAGTCCAGGAACGGCTCGATCGCGGCGCGCCAGGCTTCCGGCTGGTCGTAGTGGACCAGGTGGCCGGCGTCGGCGACCTCCGCGTACTGGCCGCGAGGCAGGACCCGGACCATCTCCTGGGCCTCGGCGCGGCCCAGCTCGCCGTCCAGGCCGCGCACGACCAGGGCGGGGCAGCGGACCTGGGTCAGCTCCTCCCAGTGCGCGTCGTACACCCACGTCTCGCGGGAGCGGAGCATCTGCTCCGGCTCGAAGACCGGACGCCAGCCGTCCGGGGACTCGGCCATCACCTCGGCGTAGAACTCGCCACGGGCCGGATTGGGCCGCTCCACCCAGGGGTCGTCCTCGCCGAACCACTTGCGGACATCCGCGAGCGTGGCGAACGGCAGCGGCCAGGCCTTGAACCACTGGTCCCACTCGCGCTGCGAGGCGGCGCCCAGCGCGGAGGCCCGCATGTCGCAGATGATCAGGCCGCGGACCAGGTCGGGACGCCTGGCGGCGAGCTGCCAGGCGGTCAGGGCGCCCATGGCGTGGCCGATGAGGACGACCGGGGCGAGGCCGAGCTGCTCCAGAGCGGCCTCGGCGTCGTCGACGTAGGCGTCACGCGTGAAGGAGCCCCGCGGGGGTTTGTCGCTGCGGCCGTGGCCGCGCTGGTCGAGGGCGACCGCGCGGTAGCGCGCGGAGAGCCAGCGGGCGGTGTACGCCCAGTGCGAGGCGCGGCCCATGAGGCCGTGCAGTAACAGCACGCCCGGGGAGTCATCCGGCGCGGTGTGCCCGTCGTGCGCCCCCTGCCCGTCCTGCGCCGGATCGGTCTTGGGCGGGTCCCCGAACTCCCAGGCCGCCAGGCGTACGCCGCCCGTCCCGGTCACGTCGATGCGTCGCGCCATGTCTGGCACCCCCCAAGCTTCGCGCGGACCGCGGCTGTCTGAGCCGGCCGGTCCTGTGAACCGTGTTCTGCCTTCTGATGCCTCTGCCGTGCTGGTTGCCGTACCTGTCGGTGCAAGTGTGCCGTGCGCCGCCCGCAGACTATCGAAAGCGCATTCGAGAACGGGGTTCTCGCCGGCAACACCCCTCGTTCGAGTGACCACCCCCGGGGATTGATCGCCGCCGCCGCGGGGAGATCTTCAGCGGGAGGCGGACCGCTCGGGGAAACCGGTCCGAGGGGAATGACCCTGAGAGCTCGGGGCTCCGGGTCAGCACAGGGGAGGACAGGCCCCGGCGCCACACGGCGCCGGGGCTCTCCACGTCTTCACGGCACATCCTCCCGCCCCCTCCCCGGCCGGGCGACATCGCTGTCGGGCCACGGCCCAGAGCCCCTCAGGTCATATGCCTCACGCGACAGCGTCGCACGGGAAGCGTACGAGCGCTGCCATTCGACGGAGTGGATCCCGGATGCGGTCCGGATCACGCCAACGCCACAAGAACCCCCTGCGCACCGGGAGTTGACCGAAGCCGGTCGCCCGGATCGGGCCGCGGACGCGGGCCGGAGCAGGCCGGGTCCGCCCGGACCGAGTCAGGGCTTGGCGACGAACACGTGGGACGCGACGTCCGACTCCAGCTCGGCCGCCTCGCCACCGCTGCCCACCAGCACCCCGCCCGCCGACTCCGTCACGCTCACCACCGAGCCGGGCTGCACGCCCGCCCGCCGCAGCGTGTACATCAGCTGCGCGTCCGTCTGGATCGGCTCACCGATCCGGCGCACCACGACCGTCTTGCCCTCGGCGCCCGGGGCGAGACTGGCCAGCGACACCATGCCCTCGTCCAGGAAGGGGTCGGCGCCGTCCTTCTCACCGAGCTCCTCCAGACCCGGGATCGGGTTGCCGTACGGCGACTCCGTCGGGTGCCGCAGCAGCTCCAGGACGCGGCGCTCCACGGCCTCGCTCATCACGTGCTCCCAGCGGCACGCCTCGGCGTGGACCTGCTCCCACTCCAGACCGATCACGTCGACGAGCAGACACTCCGCGAGGCGGTGCTTGCGCATCACACGCGTCGCCAGCCGGCGGCCCTCGTCGGTCAGCTCCAGATGCCGGTCACTGGCGACGGACACCAGACCGTCACGCTCCATGCGCGCCACGGTCTGGCTGACGGTCGGCCCGCTCTGGTCCAGCCGCTCGGCGATACGGGCGCGCATGGGGACCACACCCTCTTCCTCCAGCTCGAGGATGGTGCGGAGATACATCTCCGTGGTGTCGATCAGTCCGGACATACGTGCCCCTCGAATGAGATCTGCCGGAGGCTGGACGGCTCACCGGCGTGTGCGCTGGCCCTGCACCCAATTCTGCCGGATACCACCGACAACCGTGCCGCGGGAGGGAAAGCCGGGGATTACCCGGCCGTCCGCAAGGGTACGGACTTCTCTTTCGGGCGCTTCCCGGCACTCGGCCCACACCCCTCACGGCCGTATTGACACCGCACTGGTCCAGACCGCACCGTGATGCGCGACACGAGCCGCGAGGCCAGCCTGAAGGGACCCCGTATGAGCGACCGCGCGCCGGCCGGCCGGTTCATCGACGCCGCGATCGGCCTGCTGCGGCGGCTGCGCGACGAGGAGGCCGACAGCATCGCCGCGGCCGGGACGCTCCTCGCCGACACCGTCGCCGACGGCGGCCGGCTCTTCGCCTTCGGCGCCGGGCACTCCTCCCTCGCCGCGCAGGACCTCGTCTACCGCGCCGGCGGCCTCGCCCTGATGAACCTGCTCGCCGTACCGGGTGTCGTCGGCGTCGACGTCATGCCCGCGCCCCTCGGCTCCGCCCTGGAACGCGTCGACGGTCTCGCGAGCGCCGTCCTCGACAGCTCCCCGCTCCGCGCGGGCGACGCCCTCCTGATCATCTCCCTGTCGGGGCGCAACGCCCTGCCCGTCGAGATGGCCATGAACGCGCGCGCCCTGGGCGTCAAGGTCATCGGCGTGACCTCGGTGGCCTACGCCTCGGAGACGAAGTCCCGGCACGCCTCCGGGACGTACCTCAAGGACCACTGCGACCTCGTCCTCGACTCGAAGATCGCAGTCGGCGACGCGGAACTGACCCACGACGACATCCCGGCCCCCTTCGCCCCCGCCTCGACGGTCGTCACCTCGGCCCTCCTCCAGGCCGTCATGGCGACGACCGCCACCACCCTCGCCGACCGCGGCATCGAGCCGCCCCTGCTGCGCTCCGGGAACGTCGACGGCGGCCACGACTGGAACGCCCGGGTGATGGAGCAGTACCGCGACCGGATCTTCTACCGGCACTGACCGGCCCGGGGCCGACGCCCCTCACTCCTCGTCCGACAGCCCCGCCAGATCCAGCGCCGAAGCGATCCGCACCGCCACGTCCTCCGCGTACATCGCGTCGGACCGCTCGAAGGCACTGCGGCCGGCACCCCGCAGGAACGTCACGACGCCCAGGGTCCGGCCCCGGCTGCGCAGCACCGCGCACAGGGCGTGGACCGCGTCCGGGGGCCACTGGCGGGCCAGGGCCCACTCGCGGGCCGCCTCGGGCCGGGCGGCGCCCGCACTCGCCCGCAGGGATCCGACCCGCTCCACGCACTGCAGGGCCGGATGCCCCTCGGCGTAGCGGACGGGCAGCCCCGCCTGACCGGCCAGCCGGCTCGGGCCCGGCGCGCCGGACGGGGTGGCGGCGACCCGGACCAGCCGGACCGGCCCCTCGGCCTCCGCGTCGGTGAGCGCTCCGCCGGCGATCCGGTCGATCAGACCGTGGTCGGCGAATCCGGCCAGGGCGAAGTCCAGATGGACCGTCGCCGCCTCCGCCGGGTCCTCGCACTCGGCGGCGGCCCGCGAAGCGCGGTGCAGCTGCTGCGTACGGAAGCGCAGCAGGGACGCCTCCTGCTCGGCCTGCTTGGCCTCCGTCACGTCCTGGAACAGCCAGCCCACACCCAGCGGAACCGGCTCCTCCGCGAGCGGCGAGGCCAGCCGCAGGAAGCCGCTGCGCCAGCACCGCCGCTTCTCGCCCTCCTTGGCGCGCACGCTCACCCACACCTCGGCGGGCGCGGGCGGAGCACCCTCCGCCAGTACGTGCTGCAGCGCGCTCTCCAGCTCCTCCACGCCGTGCGACAGCAGCTCCCCGAGCGGCCGTCCCAGCACCGACGTACGGCCCGTGCCCAGCGCGCGGGCCGCGTGCGCGTTCACCACGGCCGGCCGCAGATCGACGTCCACCAGCACGACACCCCAGCTGGCGTCCTCGAACAGGGCCTCGCTCAGCGCGATCGAGCGCTCCAGATCGATCTGCGCGTGCACCTCGCTGAACGCGCAGTACACCCCCGCCGGCTTGCCGTCGGGCCCGCGCACCGCCGCCGACTGCGTGCGCACGAGCACCCGTCCGCCGTCCTTCGTCAGCAACGCGAACTCGTGCACCTGCCGCCCCGGCGCGTGCATCACCGACAGCAGCCGCCCCTCGACCTCCTCGGCGTCCGCACTGCGCACGGCCCACCCGGCCAGCCCGCGTCGCCCCACGGCCTCGTCCGCGCCCCAGCCCAGGATCCGCTCGGCCTCACGGTTCCAGTGCGTCACGACTCCGTCGGCGTCGAACGCGCACAGCGCCGCGTCCATGCCGTCCAGCAAAGCGGCAAGCAGATCCGAACCATCCGAGTTCTCCCGCTCGGGCTCCTCCGGCCCCAGCTCGTCGGTGGTCCCACTACGCCGGGAAGCACTCACCTGGACCCCCTGCAGGCTGCGTCCGCACGTACGGCACGTCGGTTCGCTCCTTGCAATCATTCAACTGGAACGTGACCCAGCGCACACCGAGTTCCCACAACATTGAAGGAATCGTTGTACGGCGGCAATCCCCACGTCAACGGCCCGGAGACCACCCGGCCGGGCAGATCATCGACGTCGGTCGATCAACGGCGGGGACCCGGCGCCGCTCCCCGCCGCACGTGCACCGGGCTTCCTCGGCCTGCTCCTCGGACACCGAACCGCTGAGCATCGCCTCAGAAAATCGGTTGATCCGAGGCCGAACGGTTCCTAGGGTTGCAAGCACTTCAGAAGGGAGGTGGTTCGGCAGATGTATGGATACCGGACGGAAGAGGTGGCTGCGGGCTAGCGGCCCGTCACCACACTCAGTGCGGTGCCGAGCCGGCGCGTGAGCACACGTGCAGCCGGCCCAATCTCAGGCAGTCACCCGACCCGCGAGTCGCCGGTACGTCCGGCCGGCTCCTCCCCAGGAGGAACCAGACTCGCGGGTCGTCTGCGTTTTCCGGCGTCTTTCCGGGGGCGATGACCGTGGGTGCGTGGCGCGACGACCGGATCGGAAGCGCCCTGCGGGGTGAGAACCCGGCGGTGATGCGGCGGCTGGAGTCCGGGTTCGCGGTGATCGGGGACGTGCAGTTCCTGCCCGGCTACTCGGTGCTGCTGACCGATGATCCGGCGGTGCAGCGGTTGTCCGAGCTGCCACGGAGCGGGCGGCTGGCGTTCCTGGCCGACATGGACCGGCTCGGGGAAGCCGTCGAGCGGGCCTGCCGGCGGGTGGAGACCGGGTTTCGGCGGGTCAATCTGGAGATCCTCGGGAACGCCGACGGGTTTCTGCACGCGCATGTGTGGCCGCGGTACGACTGGGAGCCCGCAGAGCTCGTGCAGCGGCCCGTGTGGCTCTACCCGCGGGAGATGTGGGGCGATGAGCAGTACGCGCTCGGGGACCGGCACGGTTCGCTGCGGGAGGCCGTCGGGGAGGAGCTGGACCGGCTCCGGGGGCCGGGTATGCGGACGGCCTCACCCGGGGGTGGGTGAGGCCGTGGGTGGGGTGGGTCAGTGGGCGATGTCGCCGTAGCCCTCGATGTCGTGGGGGTCGCGGGTGCCCGGGCCGATGTAGCGGGCCGAGGGGCGGACCAGGCGGCCCGTGCGCTTCTGCTCCAGGATGTGGGCGGACCAGCCGGCCGTGCGGGCGCAGGTGAACATGGACGTGAACATGTGCGCCGGGACCTCGGCGAAGTCCAGGACGATGGCCGCCCAGAACTCGACGTTGGTGGCGAGGACGCGGTCGGGCCGGCGGGCGTGGAGTTCCGCGAGGGCCGCCTTCTCCAGGGCCTCGGCGACCTCGAAGCGCGGCGCCCCCAGCTCGCGGGCCGTGCGGCGCAGGACCCTCGCCCTCGGGTCCTCGGCGCGGTAGACGCGGTGGCCGAAGCCCATGAGGCGTTCGCCCTTGTCGAGCGCGTTCTTGACGTAGGCCTCCGCGTCGCCCGTGCGTTCGATCTCCTCGATCATGCCGAGGACGCGGGAGGGGGCGCCGCCGTGCAGCGGGCCGGACATCGCGCCCACCGCGCCGGAGAGCGCCGCCGCGACGTCCGCGCCGGTCGAGGCGATCACTCGGGCCGTGAACGTGGACGCGTTCATGCCGTGCTCCGCGGCGCTGGTCCAGTACGCGTCCACCGCCGCCACGTGCTTGGGGTCCGGCTCGCCCCGCCAGCGGATCATGAAGCGTTCGACGACGGACTGCGCCTTGTCGATCTCCCGCTGCGGAACCATCGGCAGGCCCTGCCCGCGGGCGGACTGGGCGACGTAGGACAGGGCCATGACGGCCGCGCGGGCCAGGTCCTCGCGGGCCTCCTCGGCGTCGATGTCGAGGAGGGGTTTGAGGCCCCACACAGGCGCGAGCATGGCGAGGGCGGACTGGACGTCCACGCGGATGTCGCCGGAGTGCACGGGGATGGGGAAGGGCTCGGCCGGCGGCAGACCGGGGTTGAAGGCACCGTCGACGAGCAGGCCCCAGACGTTGCCGAACGAGACGTGGCCGACGAGGTCCTCGATGTCGACGCCCCGATAACGGAGTGCGCCGCCCTCCTTATCCGGTTCGGCGATCTCCGTCTCGAACGCGACGACTCCTTCGAGTCCGGGTACGAAGTCGGACATCAGGCGGCTCCTCGTGGTGGAAGTGACAGATGGTGTGTTGTGGGGTGGGACGTACGAACCATGTGTCAGTCGGCTTGCGCAGCGGGCGGCCGTCCGGTGGATCCACGGTCGTACGGCGACTCGCGGTCCTGGCCGGCTGCCCCTGTGATGCCCCGTCCGGTCTGCGGTCACCCAACCGGAACGGCACCGAAACGATATCTCCGAGTGCCATCGTTGGGGAGGGGTCACGGCACTCAGTGCCACCTAGTGACGAAGGACACCGTCCGTACGGCAAGATGACCGGGTGACCGACCGCGACGACGTCCCCTTCGATCTGGCCTCGATGCGCAAGCAGTACCGGGCCGAGGGGCTCTCCGAGACCGAGCTCGCCGCCACGCCCGTCGAGCAGTTCGCGCGCTGGTTCAAGCAGGCCGCGACGGACGGCGGGCTGTTCGAGC
Organism: Streptomyces sp. SID5643; assembly: GCF_009872555.1. Classification (NCBI taxonomy): domain Bacteria; kingdom Bacillati; phylum Actinomycetota; class Actinomycetes; order Kitasatosporales; family Streptomycetaceae; genus Streptomyces; species Streptomyces sp. SID5643. The sequence goes on along the minus strand of NZ_WWIC01000361.1, from coordinate 29,156 downwards.
CGAACGCCATGATCGTCTCGACGGCCGACGCCGAGGGGCGGACGAGTTCCCGCACGGTGCTGCTGAAGCACTTCGACGAGCAGGGCTTCGTCTTCTACACCAACTACGAGTCCCGCAAGGCCCGTGACCTGGCGGAGAACCCTTTCGCCTCGCTGCTGTTCCCCTGGCACCCCATGGCCCGGCAGGTCATCGTGAGCGGGATCGCCCGGCGCACCGGCCGGGACGAGACGGCGGCGTACTTCCGCACCCGCCCGCACGGCTCGCAGCTGGGCGCGTGGGCCAGCGCCCAGTCCTCGGTGATCTCCACCCGGGCCGACATCGACGGCGCGTACGCGGAGCTGGCCGCGCGCTACCCGGAGGGCGAGCAGGTGCCGGTGCCCCCGCACTGGGGCGGCTTCCGGGTGGCCCCGCAGACGGTGGAGTTCTGGCAGGGCCGCGAGAACCGGCTGCACGACCGGTTGCGGTACGTGGAGCAGGCCGACGGAAGCTGGCGGGTGGAGCGGCTCAGTCCGTGAGGCCGGGGCTCAGAACGCGCCCGACACGTACGCCGTGCGGTGGCCGCCGAGCAGGGCGGCCAGGCGCGTTCGGAAATCCTCGGTGAGGTCCGGCCAGTTCCAGAACTCGAACCCGAGGTGACCGAAGGCCAGAGGGCACTCGTCCCAGCCCCACTCCGGCACGGGGACGGTTCCCGCGCAGGTGGGGCAGGGGAGGGACGCGTTGCCCGTCTCGCGCCACGTCTGCATCGCGGTGCTGAACCGCGGCCACACGTCGTCGTCCAGGGCGGTGACCGACCGGCAGTGAGGGCAGACGGCCGCCCCCGGCATGTCCGCGCCGCTGGTGAAGCCCGTACGGCCGGTGTGGACGGCGAGGCCGTCCCAGGGCTCGTGGTCCCAGTCGTCGGTCACGGCCCGTTCCCAAGAGGGGCCGGGGGGATGGCCGAGCGGCTGCCCGAGGACGCAGTTCGTGCGGTCGGCGAGGACGACGCCCTCCGCCACGAGCCACTCCACGACCCGGTGCGCCAGGGCTTCGGCGTCCGCCGGGCCGGCGTCGAGGTCGACGATCGTCTGGAACCGGTCACCCATGGTCAGCCCAGCGTCTCCTCCAGCAGCCCCGCCCACTGGGCCACCACCCGCTCCCGGCGGGCCGCGTCATCCGTGAGGAGGTTGGCCAGGCCCAGGCCGCGGGCCATGTCGAGGAGGCCCTGGACCGTTTCGCGGACGCCGGGGACGGTTTCGTCGGCGGCGAGGAGGTCGACGGCTATGCGGTGGGTCTCGCGGCCGACGCGGGATTCGAGCTCGGTGACGCGGGGCCGCAGCTGCTCCTCGTTGGAGGCGGCGACCCAGAGGTGGAGGGCGGCGCGGAACAACGGCCCCGTGTAGAGGTCGACCAGGGCGGCCACGACGGCGTGACGGTCACCTGCCGCGCCCTCGGGGAACAGGGCGCGCAGGGCCGTGGAGCGTTCCTCGGCGACGTATTCGACGGCCGCCGTGAAGAGGTCCTCGCGGGTCGGGAAGTGGTGCTGGGCGGCGCCGCGGGAGACACCGGCGCGCTCGGCGACGACGGAGACGGTGGAGCCCGCCCAGCCGTGTTCGGCGAGGCAGGACACGGCCGCTTCGAGGAGCCGCTGCCGGGTGGCCCGGCTGCGGTCCTGCTTGGGGACTCTCTCCGCACGGTCGGCCGTGCTCACACCACCCATGCCGGATCCCGTCGTTCGAGGAAGGCCGTCATCCCCTCGCGGGCCTGCGGGGAGGAGAAGAGCCGGGCCGAGAGCGCGGTCAGGGCGTCCGCGTCCCGGTCGAAGGCTTCCAGCACCCTAGCCGTGAGCAGCCGTTTCGTCTCGGCCAGGGCGTCGGGGGCGGAGCGGCGCAGACCGTCGAGGATGGGTTCGAGGGCCGTGTCGACATCGCTGTCACAGGTCGTGATCAGGCCCGTTGCCACCGCCTCCGGGGCTTCGAAGCGTTCGCCGGTGAGGTAGTAGCGGGCCAGTGCGCGCGGGTCGGTGCGGGGCAGGAGCGGCAGGGAGATGACCGCGGGGGCGACTCCGATGCGGACCTCGGTGAAGGCGAAGGTGGCGCCGGTGGCGGCGGCGGCGATGTCGCAGGCGGCCAGGAGGCCGAGGCCGCCCGCGCGGACGTGGCCGGTGACCCGGGCGACGACCGGTTTGGGCAGCTCGACGATCTGGCGCAGCAGGGCGACCAGGGCCTCGGGGCGGGGCGGGTCCCTGAGGTCGGCGCCGGCGCTGAAGGTGTTGCCGGTGTGGGTCAGGACGATCGCACGGACGCCGGGGTCCTCGCCGGCGTCGGTGAGCGCGTCGGCCAGGTCGCCGACCAGGGCCGCCGAGAGGGCGTTGCGGTTGTGCGGTGAGTCGAGGGTCAGGGTTTCCACGGCACGCGCGCGGGTGCGGGCGATCGGCGTCATGCGCTCTCCCTGAGCTGTCGGCGGAGGATCTTGCCCGAGGCCGCGCGGGGGACGCCGACGACGAAGGTGACGTGGCGTATCCGCTTGTAGGGGGCGACGCGTTCGGCGACGTACATCATGATCTCGGCCTCGGTGAGACCGGCGGCGGACGGCTGGCGGACCACGTAGGCGTGCGGGGCCTCGTTGCCGTCGTCGTCGTACCGGCCGATGACGGCGGCGTCGGCGATGCCGGGATGGGTGAGGAGCAGGGCCTCCAGTTCGGCGGGGGCCACCTGGAAGCTTTTGTATTTGATGAGTTCCTTGACGCGGTCGACGACGAACAGCCAGCCCTCGTCGTCCACATGCCCCACGTCGCCGGTGTGCAGCCAGCCGTCGGGGTCGATCATGGCGGTGGTGGCGTCGGGGCGGCCGAGGTAGCCCTTCATGATCTGGGGTCCGCGGATGAGGATCTCGCCGGATGCGCCGGCGGGGAGGTCCTTGCCGGGGTCGTCGAGGGAGACGATGCGCATCTCGGTGCCGGCGACGAGTTTGCCGACGGTTCCGGGCGGGGCGTCGTTCATGGCGTCCAGGGGGACGACGTGCGTGCCGGGTGACAGTTCCGTCATGCCGTAGGCCTGGCCGACGGGCGGCAGGCCGAGCCGCCGGGAGCAGGCGGCGGCGAGCCGGGCGTCCAGGGGTGCGGCGGCGCTGATGATGTACCGCAGGGACGACAGGTCGTACTGGGCGACGGCCGGGTGCTTGGCGAGGGCGAGGACGATCGGCGGCGCCACGTACAGGGCGGTGATGCGGTGGTTCTGGACGGCCGCCAGGAACTGCTCCAGGTCGAAGCGGGGCAGGACGACGACGGTGGCGCCCTGCCGCAGGGGCGCGTTCATCAGGGCGGTGAGGCCGTAGATGTGGAAGAAGGGCAGCACCGCCAGGACGCGGTCGCCCGGGCCGGCGGGGATCGCCGGGTGGAGCTGGGCGAGGTTGGTGGCGATCTGCCGGTGCGTGAGCATCACGCCCTTGGGGGTGCCGGTGGTCCCGGAGGAGTACGGCAGGGCGGCGACGTCCTCGGCGGGGTCGATGGTGATCTGCGGTTCGGGGGCCGCCGAGGCCAGCATGTCGATCAGGGAGAGGTGGCCGCTCGCGCTGTCGCACACGAAGATCTCGCCTACCCCGCCCGCCAGTTCGGCGGCCCGGCGGGCGACGTCCAGCAGCGGTGACACGGTGACGATCCACCGGGCCGCCGAGTCCCGCAGCTGCTTGGCGAACTCCTCGGCGGTGGCGAGCGGGTGCACGGTCGTGACGGTGGCACCCGCGCGCGTGGCCGCGTAGAAGGCGGTCGGGAAGGCGATGGTGTTGGGGCTGTGCAGGGCGAGGACGTCGCCTTTGCGGACACCGGCCTCGGCGAGGGCGGCGGCGACGCGCCGGTGGAAGCGGTCCACCTGCTCGTAGGAGAGGGTGGTGCCGTCCGTGCCGTCGATCAGGGCCGGGATGTCGCCGTACTCGGCGGCCCGGGCCAGGACCGCGTCGTGGATGGGCAGGTCGACGGGCGGGACGTCTGCGTACTCGCTGCGGAACATGGCGGGTTCCTCCTCGCGGCGCGGGCCGTCTCCGGGTCCTCAGTACGACTTGGGCAGGCCCAGGGTCTGGTGGGAGACGTAGTTGAGAATCATCTCCCGGCTCACCGGGGCAATACGAGCCACGCGCGAGGCCGTTATCAGCCGGGCCAGGCCGTACTCACGGGTGAGGCCGTTGCCGCCGAGGGTGTGCACGGCCTGGTCGACGGCCTTCACGCAGGCCTCTGCGGCCGCGTACTTGGCCATGTTGGCGGCCTCTCCGGCGCCCGGGTCGTCGCCCGCGTCGTAGAGGGCGGCGGCCTTCTGCATCATCAGGCGGGCGAGTTCGAGTTCGATGTGGGCCGCGGCCAGCGGGTGGGCGATGGCCTGGTGGGCGCCGATGGGGGCGTTCCAGACGGTGCGGTCGCGGGCGTACTCGACGGCCTTGGCGAGGGCGTGGCGGCCCATGCCGATCGCGAAGGCGGCCGTCATGACGCGTTCGGGGTTGAGACCGGCGAAGAGCTGGAGGAGTCCGGCGTCCTCGTCGCCGACGAGGGCGTCGGCGGGCAGCCGCACGTCGTCCAGGACCAGTTCGAACTGCTTCTCCGCGGCGTTCAGTTCCATGTCGATGGGGTGGCGGGTGAAGCCGGGGGTGTCGCGCGGGACGATGAAGAGGCAGGGCTTGAGGCGGCCGGTGCGGGCGTCCTCGGTACGGCCGACGATGAGGGTGGCGTCCGCGATGTCCACGCCGGAGATGAAGACCTTGCGGCCGGTGAGGAGCCAGTCGGTGCCGTCTTTGCGGGCCGTGGTGGTGATGCGGTGGCTGTTGGAGCCGGCGTCGGGTTCGGTGATGCCGAAGGCCATCCGGCGGGTGCCGTCCGACAGGGCCGGGAGCCATTGCCGCTTCTGTTGTTCCGTGCCGAAGCGGGCTATGACGGTGCCGCAGATGGCCGGTGAGACGACCAGCATGAGCAGGGGGCAGCCGGCTGCGCCCAGCTCTTCGAGGACGATGGAGAGTTCGGCGATGCCGCCGCCTCCTCCTCCGTACTCCTCGGGGAGGTTGACGCCCAGGTAGCCCAGTTTGCCTGCTTCCGACCAGAGCTGTGCGGTATCGGTTTCACGTCCGTGGCGTCTGCCCAGGGCGGCGACGGCTTCTCGGAGCGCCTTGTGGTCTTCGGTGTCCATGGGGAGTCCTTTCGGTGCGGGCCGGATGTGGCTTGTCGCGCTCGCGCGGCGGTAGCCGCACATTGATACAGCCCCGCGCCCCTTCAGGCCTGCTGCACAACCGCCAGCAACATGCCCGGCTCCACTTGTTGACCGGGGGAGACCGGCAAGGAGGTCAGTGTTCCGGTCACCGGCGCGGTGACCTTGTGCTGCATCTTCATCGCCTCCAGCCAGAGCAGGGGCTCGCCCGCCTTCACCGGAGCCCCCGCCGTCAGGCCGTCGGCGACGCGGACGACCGTGCCCGGCATCGGCGCCAGGAGGGAGCCCGGGGCGTGCTGGGTGGCGGGGTCGGGGAAGCGGGGCAGAGCGGTCAGGGCGGTGGTGTTGACGTAGACCTGGTCTCCGTAGCGGGTGACCTCGTACTTCCGCTCCACCCCGTCCACGTCGAGGATCACGAGACGGGCGTCGGCGTGCACCACCCGCACACCGTCCGCCTCCAGGCCCTGCCTGGTGTGCCGGTAACGGGCCTCGAACTCCTTCCCCGCCATCACGTACCGCTTGGTCTGCGCCTGTGAGGGGACGTTGCGCCAGCCGCCGAAGCCGGGGCGGGAGCGGGCCCGGGCGTCGGCGAGGGCGGCGGCCAGGGGGGCGTGCGGGTCGGGGCGCGGTTCGGTCAGGCCGGGCAGGTGGCGGTCGTAGAAGCCGGTGTCCATGCGGGCCGCGGTGAACTCGGGGTGGCGCAGGGAGCGGACCAGGAGGTCGCGGTTGGTGACGGGGCCGTGGATCTCGGCGCGTTCCAGGGCGGAGGCGAGTCGGCGGAGGGCCTCCGCGCGGGTCGGTGCGTGCGCCACGACCTTGGCGAGCATGGGGTCGTAGTGGACTCCGATGTCGTCGCCGTCCGTGTAGCCGGTGTCCAGGCGGACGGCCCCGGGGACGGACAGGCGGTGCAGGGTGCCGGTCTGCGGGGACCAGTCGCAGGCCGGGTCCTCGGCGTACAGGCGGGCCTCCACGGCGTGTCCGCGTGCGGGTGGCGGGTCCGCTCCGAGGGGGTGGCCCTCGGCGATCCGGATCTGCTCCGCGACCAGGTCGATGCCGAACACGGTCTCGGTCACCGGGTGTTCGACCTGGAGACGGGTGTTCATCTCCAGGAAGTGCGCGTGACCGTCGGCGACGAGGAACTCGACCGTTCCGGCACCCACGTAGTCGACGGCCCGGGCGGCCCGTACGGCGAGGGCGCGGACCTCCTCGTCGAGCGCGGCGGACAGGCCGGGCGCCGGGGCCTCCTCGATCACCTTCTGGTGGCGGCGCTGGAGGGAGCAGTCGCGGGTGCCGAGGGCCTGGATCGTGCCGTGGGTGTCGGCGAGGATCTGCACCTCCACATGGCGGCCGTTCTCCACGTACGGCTCGACGAAGACCTCGCCGTCGCCGAACGCGCTCGCCGCTTCGGCCCGGGCGGCGGCCAGTTCGGCGTCCAGGTCCGCCAGGTGCCGTACGACGCGCATGCCACGGCCGCCGCCGCCCGCCGCAGCCTTGACCAGCACGGGCAGGTCCGCCTCGGTGACGTCGGTGAGAGGCTCGATGCCCATGAGCTGCTTGGCGCGGGTCTTGGACGCCATCGCCTCGATGGCCTCGGGCGGCGGACCTATCCAGACCAGGCCCGCCTCCTGGACGGCCCGGGCGAAGGCGGCGTTCTCGGAGAGGAAGCCGTAGCCGGGGTGCACGGCGTCCGCCCCGGCTGCTGCGGCGGCCTTCACGATCAGGTCACCGCGCAGGTAGGTGTCGGCGGGCGTCTCCCACGGGAGTCGTACGCTCACGTCGGCCACGCGCGCGTGGAAGGCGTTCGCGTCGGCGTCCGAGTGCACGGCGACGGTACGGATGCCCAGGTCGTGGCAGGTGCGGAAGACGCGGCAGGCGATCTCGCCCCGGTTGGCGACCAGCACAGAAGTGATCACTGAAGGTTCCTCACATCCGGAAGACGCCGAAGCCGCCGCGCGCGCCCTCGTAGGGGGCCGTGTGGATCGCGGACAGGCACAGGCCGAGGACGGTGCGGGTGTCGCGCGGGTCGATGACGCCGTCGTCGTAGAGCCGCCCGGACAGGAACATCGGCAGCGACTCGGACTCGATCTGCTGCTCGACCATGGCGCGCAGCGCGGCGTCCGCCTCCTCGTCGTAGGGCTGCCCCTTGGCGGCGGCGGACTGGCGGGCGACGATCGACAGCACGCCCGCGAGCTGCTGCGGGCCCATGACGGCCGACTTGGCGCTGGGCCAGGCGAAGAGGAAGCGGGGGTCGTAGGCGCGGCCGCACATGCCGTAGTGACCGGCCCCGTAGGAGGCGCCCAGCAGCACGGACACGTGGGGGACCTTCGAGTTGCTGACGGCGTTGATCATCATCGCGCCGTGTTTGATGATGCCGCCCTGCTCGTACTCCCTGCCGACCATGTAGCCGGTGGTGTTGTGCAGGAACAGCAGCGGGATGTCGCGCTGGTTGGCGAGCTGGATGAACTGCGCGGCCTTCTGGGACTCCTCGCTGAACAGCACGCCCCGGGCGTTCGCCAGCACTCCCACGGGATAGCCGTGGAGCGTGGCCCAGCCGGTGGTCAGGCTCGTCCCGTACAGCGGCTTGAACTCGTCGAAGTCGGAGGCGTCGACGATGCGGGCGATGACCTCGCGCGGGTCGAAGGGGCTCTTGAGGTCGCCGGGGACGATGCCCAGCAGCTCCTCCGCATCGTACGTGGGCGGCTCGGCGGGCCCCGGATCCCCGTACGCCTTGCGGTGGTTGAGGCGGGCGACCACACGCCGGGCCTGCCGGAGCGCGTCCTGCTCGTCGACGGCGAAGTGGTCGGCGAGGCCCGAGGTGCGGGCGTGCATCCCGGCGCCGCCCAGGGACTCGTCGTCGCTGTCCTCCCCGGTCGCCATCTTCACCAGCGGCGGACCGCCGAGGAACACCTTCGCCCGCTCCTTGACCATGATCACGTGGTCGGACATGCCGGGGACGTAGGCGCCGCCCGCGGTGGAGTTGCCGAAGACGACCGCGACGGTCGGGATGCCGGCGGCGGACAGCCGGGTGAGGTCGCGGAAGACGGCGCCGCCGGGAATGAAGATCTCCTTCTGCGACGGCAGGTCGGCGCCGCCGGACTCCACGAGGCTGATCACGGGCAGCCGGTTGGCGAGGGCGATGTCGTTGGCGCGCAGGGCCTTCCTCAGCGACCAGGGGTTGCTCGCCCCGCCGCGCACGGTCGGGTCGTTGGCGGTGATCAGGCACTCCACGCCCTCCACCACCCCGATGCCGGTGACGAGGGACGCGCCGACGGTGTAGTCGCTGCCCCAGGCGGCCAGCGGGGACAGCTCCAGGAACGGCGTGTCCGGGTCGATGAGCAGCTCGATGCGCTCGCGGGCGAGGAGCTTGCCGCGCGCCCGGTGCCGTGCGACGTACTTCTCGCCGCCGCCCGCGAGGGCCTTGGCGTGCTCGGCGTCGAGTCCGGCGAGCTTGGCGAGCATGGCCTCGCGGTTGGCCCGGTACTCCGGGTCGTTCGGGTCCAGGGCGGAGGTCAGGACGGTCACAGGAGAACCTCCGGCAGGTCCAGGTGGCGGGAGCGCAGCCATTCGCCGAGGGCCTTGGCCTGCGGGTCGAAGCGGTGCTGCGCGGCGACGCCGGCGCCGAGGATCCCCTCGACGACGAAGTTGAGGGCGCGCAGGTTCGGCAGCACGTGCCGTACGACGGTCAGTTCGCCGCTCTCGGGGATCAGCTCCCGGAAGCGGGCGACGGTCAGCTCGTGGGCGAGCCAGCGCCAGGCGTCGTCCGTGCGGGCCCACACCCCGACATTGGCGTTGCCGCCCTTGTCCCCGCTGCGGGCGCCCGCGACGAGGCCGAGGGGAGCCCTGGTGACCGGCCCGGGCGGGAGCGGCTCGGGGAGCGGCGGCTGCGGCACCTCGTCGAGTACGGCCGTGTCATGGGCCGGCGGCACGGGGACCCTGCGCCCGTCATGGAGGACGGCCACATGGTCGACGCCTCCACGGGGGACGTACACATCCTCGAAGACCCCGTAGGGCGAGCCCTTTCCCGGTGGTGCCAGCACGTGGAAGCCGGGGTAGCTCGCCAGCGCCAGCTCCACGGCCGCCCCGCTCAGTGCCCGCCCCACAGCCTCCTGGTCGGGGTCCCGGACGACGAGCCGCAGCAGCGCGCTCGCGGTCTCCTCGCTCGGGGCGTCGGCGTGGTCGGTGCGGGCGAGCTCCCAGCGCACGTCGGCGATCTTGCCGAGGGCGGGTTCCATCTGGTCGCGTACCAAGGCGGCCTTGGCCTCGATGTCCAGGCCGGTGAGCACGAAGACGACCTCGTTGCGGAAGCCGCCCAGCCGGTTGAGCCCGACCTTGAGGGTGGGCGGCGGTGCCTCTCCGCGCACGCCCTCGACGCGCACCCGGTCGGTTCCGTCCTGGCTCAGCCGTACGGTGTCCAGCCGGGCGGTGACGTCAGGGCCCGCGTACCGGGCACCGGCCGTCTCGTAGAGCAGCTGCGCGGTGACCGTGCCGGTGTCGACGAAGCCGGCGGTGCCGGGGTGCTTGGTGATGACGCAGCCGCCGTCCTCGTGCAGCTCGGCGAGGGGGAAGCCGGGGCGGCGGACGTCGCCTTCCCGGAAGAAGGCGTAGTTGCCGCCGGTGGCCTGTGTCCCGCACTCCAGGAGGTGCCCGGCGACGACGGCGCCCGCGAGCCGGTCGTAGTCCGTTGCGCTCCACCCGAAGTGGGCGGCGGCCGGCCCGGTGACGAGGGCGGCGTCCGTCACCCGGCCGGTGACGACGACGTCGGCGCCCGCCCGCAGGCACTCCGCGATGCCGAAGCCGCCGAGGTAGGCGTGGGCGGCGAGGCTGCCGGGGTAGGCGGCGGTGAGGTCGTCGCCCGTCACGTGGGCGACACGTACGGGGATGCCCAGCCGGCCGGCCAAGTGCCGTACGGCGTCGGCGAGTCCGGCCGGGTTGAGCCCGCCCGCGTTGGTGACGATCCGCACGCCCCGCTCGTGCGCGAGACCGAGGCAGTCCTCCAGCTGCCGCAGGAAGGTGCGGGCGTATCCGGCGGCCGGGTCCTTGAGGCGGTCGCGGCCGAGGATGAGCATGGTCAGCTCGGCGAGGTAGTCGCCGGTGAGGACGTCGAGTTCGCCACCGGTGAGCATCTCGCGCATCGCCTCGAAGCGGTCGCCGTAGAAGCCGGAGGCGTTGCCGATGCGCAGGATCGTCACGAGGCCGCCTCCTCGCCGCTGCGCTCGGACGTCACGAGCCGGCCTCCTTCGGCGGGCGTCCACGGCCGGGCGGTCCCGCGAAGGCCTGCGCGATGTCCAGCCAGCGGTCGGCGTCGGGGCCGTCGGCGCGCAGGGCGAGGCCGGTGCGGTGGGCGCGCTGGGTGACCAGGAGGCAGAAGTCGAGGGCGGATCCGGTGACGCGCTGCGCCGCGTCCTGGGGGCCGTACGTCCACAGGTCGCCGGAGGGGGCGCGCAGTTCGACACGGAAGGGGTCGGCGGGCGGGGTGAGGCCGTGCACGCCGTAGGCGAAGTCCCGGGTCCGCGCCCCGAGCCAGGCCACATGGCGCAGCCGGTCGGTGGGTGGGCGCACCACACCCAGGGCGTCGGCCACGTCCTGCCCGTGGGCCCAGGTCTCCATGAGCCGGGCCGTCGCCATGGAGGCGGCCGACATGGGCGGGCCGTACCAGGGGAAGCGCGCGCCGGGCGGGGCGGCCCGCAGGGCGTCCTCCAGTGCCGTACGCCCGCCGCGCCACCGGGCGAGCAGCTCGCCGGGCGCAGCTCCCGCGCCCTCCTCGGCGCCCTCGTCGACGAAGGAGCCGGGCGCGGCGAGGGCCTTCTCGACCAGGGTCCGGAAGCCGTCGGCGTCCGTGACGGCGAGCAGGGCCGAGCGGTCCGTCCAGGCGAGGTGGGCGATCTGGTGGGCCACGGTCCAGCCGGGCGCGGGGGTCGGGAGCGACCAGCGCTGCGGGGACAACCCGGCGACGAGGCGGTCGAGTTCCTCGCTCTCCTCGCGCAGATCGTCGATCACGGAGGTCGGATCGGACACGGGCGCTCCCCTCGGGGCACGGCGGTGTGCGGGGTGGTGCGGCGTGCTGAGGAGCATGGCAGCGGCGCAAGAAACAATCAAGCGTGCTTGCATGAATTTTTGCGCGGGCCGAGCGCCCGGGAGAGCGCGCCGGGCGTCGCGGGCAGGCGGGACCCCCGAGCGCGCGGGAGCGTGCCCGGCGGCGTCGATCGGCAGGCGGGGACGGTGCGGCCCCCTCGGGGCCACTCCGCTCCCGCCCGGCGCCCCGGCGCTCAGCCGGCGGCGTCCGCCTGCCTCGCCGCCTCCTCCAGCCTGCGCCGGTGGGCCTCCCACCCGTCCCGGCCGCCCGGACCCATGCTGTCCTTGCCCGGCGTCAGGCCCACCGAGCCGTCGATGAGTTCGCGCACGATGTCGGCGTGACCGGCGTGACGGCAGGTGTCGGCGATCACGCGCACCAGGATGTGGTGCAGGGTGGTCTCGCGCCGCTCCTCGGGCCACCACGGGACATGACCGGTCGCGTCCAGCGACAGCGCCGCGATCGTGGCGTCCGCGTGCTCCCACGCCCGGCGGTACAGCCCGGCGACGTCCTCGCGCGACTCCTCGGGGGTGGCCCACATGTCGGCGCCGGGTTCGGCGTCCTGCGTGTACCACCAGGACGGCGGGTCCTCGCCGAAGAAGGGCCGGCCGAAGGTGTCGCCGAAGTACCCCAGCTCCACTCCGGCGGTGTGCTTGACCAGCCCGAGCAGATTGGTGCCGGTCGGCGTCAGAGGGCGGCGGATGTCGTACTCGGAGAGCCCGTCGAGCTTCCACAGCAGGGCGTCACGCGCCTCCTGGAGGTAGCGGAGGAGGTCGGCCTTCGGGTCCGGTGTGGTCATGCGGGCAGTGTGGCACCGGGCACTGACGCCGGGCCGGACCGCACGAACGGCCGCTCCCCTCGCGGGGCGGCTCAGCCCTCCGGGCCGGTGCTCTCCGGCGCCGCGCGCTTCTTGCGCCCGCCGCCCACCTGGGTGCGCACCGCACCCATGCTCGCCGCGACGACCAGGGCGATCGCGGCGGCCTCGGCGGCACTGAGGGCCTGGTCGAGGATGAGGAAGCCGGCCGTCGCGGCGATGGCCGGTTCCAGGCTCATCAGGATCGCGAAGGTGGAGGCGGGCAGGCGGCGCAGGGCGAGGAGTTCGAGCGTGTAGGGCAGCACCGAGGAGAGCAGGGCCACCGCCGCGCCAAGGCCCAGCGTCACCGGGTCGAGCAGCTTCGCCCCCGACTCGGCGATGCCCAGGGGCAGGAACAGCACCGCCCCCACCGCCATGGCCAGCGCCAGCCCGTCCGCCTGCGGGAAGCGGCGGCCCGTACGGGCGCTGAAGACGATGTAGGCCGCCCACATGGCGCCGGCGCCCAGGGCGAAGGCCGCTCCTGTGGGGTCGAGGCCGCTGAAGCCTCCCCCGCCCAGGAGGAAGACACCGGCGAGGGCCAGCGCCGCCCAGACGAAGTTGATCGCGCGGCGGGAGGCGAAGACCGAGAGGGCGAGCGGGCCGAGGACCTCCAGCGTGACCGCGGGACCCAGCGGGATGCGGGCGACGGCCTGGTAGAAGAGGCCGTTCATGGCGGCCATGGTGACGCCGAAGACGACGACGGTGCCCCAGTCGGTGCGCGAGTGGCCGCGCAGCCGCGGGCGGCAGACCAGGAGCAGCACGACGGCCGCGACGAGCAGGCGCAGCGCCACGACCCCGAGGGCGCCCGCCCTGGGCATGAGCGTGACCGCCAGGGCGCCGCCGAACTGCACGGAGATCCCGCCCGCGAGCACCAGGCCCACGGGGCCGAGGGAGCCGAGCCGGCCCGGGCCGGAGACCGGCGCGGCGCCGGCGGCGGTCGCGGACGAGGGGGAGGTGGCGGTCTCCGGCGTGGTCACGGGCGGGTCCTGTGCTCGGCATCGGTGTCAGGGGTGCTGCGGGTGTGCGGTGCGTACACCGGAGCACACGCTATGTACAGCCCGATGCACTGCACAGTCCAGGGTAATGGACTTCGTCAGGTGCGTGAACCCTTTTTGCCTCTGTCTCGTGCTGTGAGACGTCAGCGGCGGGCGAGGTACAGGTTCAGCGCCTTGTACAGCAGCCGGTTGACCGGGTAGTCCCATTCCCCGAGGTACTCGACGGCCTCACCGCCGGTGCCCACCTTGAAGCGCAGCAGGCCCAGCAGGTGGCTGGACTCCTCCAGGGTGTCGGTGATGCCGCGCAGGTCGTAGACCGCGGCACCGAGTTCGTGCGCGTCGGTCATCATGCGCCACTGCACGGCGCTGCTCGGCTGGACCTCGCGGCGGCGGCTGGTCGATGCGCCGTAGGAGTACCAGACGTGGTCGCCGACGGTCAGCATCGTGGCCGCGGCGAGCACCTCGCCGTCGTGGTGGGCGAGGTAGAGCCGCATGCGGTCCGGGTGTTCGGCGGTGAGCGCGCTCCACATGCGCTGGAAGTACGGCAGCGGGCGCGGGATGAAGCGGTCCCGTTCGGCGGTCTCGCAGTACAGCTCGTGGAAGGCCGGCAGGTCCTCCAGGTCGCCGCGCACCACCTTCACCCCGGCCTTCTCCGCCTTCTTGATGTTGCGGCGCCACTGCTGGTTCAGGCCGTTGTGGATGTCGTCCAGCGACCGGCCGGCGAACGGCACCTGGAAGACGTAGCGCGGCTGCCCGGCGGCGAAGCCGTCCTCGCCGGACGCCTCGGACTGCCGCCAGCCCATCCGGCGCAGGCTGTCCGCGACCCGGCCGGCCCGCGGTTCGTACGACGTCGCCCGCACGTCGCGCAGCCGCCGGGCGGCCGGGTCCGCGATGGCCGCCTTGACCGTGTCCGCGCTCCAGCGGCGCACCACGACCGGCGGGCCCATCCGCACCGCGAAGGCGCCCCGCCGGCCGAGGTGCGCGAGCATGGGCTCCAGCAGCCGTTCGAGGCCGGGCTCCTGCCAGTCGATCAGCGGGCCCTCGGGGAGGTAGGCGAGATACCGCGGCAGCCCGGGCAGGCGCGGCCCGGGCAGAGGGCGCAGCAGCACGAGGCCCGCGCCGACGAGCTGTCCGCCGCCGTCGAACCAGCCGAGGCTCTCCGCCTTCCAGTCGGGCTTCACCTCGCCCCAGGAGGGGACCTGGGTGTGGCTGGCGGAGGGGCGGGCCGTGACGAACGCCAGGTGCTCGTCACGGGTGATCGGCTGGACGCGGATGCTCATGCGCGGGCTCCTTCGAGCAGCGGCCCCCGAGGGGCGGTGACTGGTCCCGCGAGCCTAGGAGCGGCTTCGGCCCTCCCCCGGTTCAGACACTCGGGTCCGCCCCGCCGTGGCCCGAACGCCTCATGAGCCGTCGCGTCCGGGGTCCTCGTCCAGCGCCTCGTCCAGCGCCTCGTCCAGCGCCTCGGCCAGCACCTCCGCCAGGTGCCTGCCCCGCACGCCCGCCAGCTGCGCCAGCTGGGTGCGGCAGGAGAAGCCGTCCGCCAGGACCACGGTGCCGTCGGCGGCGTCCCGGACGGACGGCAGGAGCTGTTCCTCCGCGCAGGCGGCGGACACCTCGTAGTGGCCCTTCTCGAAGCCGAAGTTCCCCGCGAGGCCGCAGCAGCCGCCGCTCAGTTCGCCGGTGAGCCGGGCCGCTTCCCGCAGCCGGCGGTCGGCGGCGTCGCCGAGCACCGCGTGCTGGTGGCAGTGGGTCTGCCCGGCCACCGGGCGGGACACGCGCGGCGGCCGCCAGCCGGGGGCGTGGCGCTCCAGCGTCTGAGCGAAGGTGAGCACCTTCGCCGCGAGCCGGGCCGCGCGCGGATCGTCGTGCAGCAGCTCGGGGACGTCCCCGCGCAGGGCAGCCGCGCAGCTCGGCTCCAGGACCACGACCGGCGCCTCGGTCTCCAGCACCGGCTCCATCAGGTCGAGCGTGCGGCGCATGACGGCCCGTGCCCGGTCCAGCTGGCCCGTCGACACGTACGTCAGCCCGCAGCAGACCCGCCCCCGGCCACGCAGCAGGGTCAGCGGGTCGAGGGCGACGGTCCTGCCGTCCCCCACCGGCGGTTTCGCCAGCCGCACGGTCGGCGGCAGCGCCACCCGCAGCCCGGCCGCCTCCAGGACCCGGACGGCCGCCTGCCCCACGGCCGGGGAGAGGTGCTCGGTGAAGGTGTCGGGCCACAGGACGACGAGGTCGCCCGCACCGGTGGTCCTCTCGTGCCGCCGCCGCTCCCACCACCGGCTGAAGGTCCGCCGGGCCACCCGCGGGAGTTCCCGCTCGGGCGCGATGCCGCCCAGCCGCTTCGCGGCCCACGCGACGGGCCGTACCGCCGCCAGGGCGTTGACCAGCCACGCCGTGTGCGTGCGGACCACCGCCCGGAGCCACACGGGCAGCCGGCCCATGGAGTGGTGCGCGGCGGGCCGGCGCCGACCGGCGTAGTGGTGGTGCAGGAACTCCGCCTTGTACGTGGCCATGTCGACCCCGACCGGGCAGTCCGACCGGCAGCCCTTGCAGGACAGGCACAGGTCCAGCGCGTCCCGGACCTCGGTCGAGCGCCAGCCGTCCGTGACCACCTCACCGGCGAGCATCTCGTGCAGCAGCCGGGCCCGCCCGCGCGTGGAGTGCTCCTCCTCGCCCGTCGCCCGGAAGGACGGGCACATGACGCCCGGGCCGGACACCGACGCCGTACGGCACTTGGCGACGCCCACGCAGCGCCGCACCGCGGCCGGGAAGTCGCCGCCGTCGGCGGGGTAGCCGAAGGCCACGTCGACCGGCTCGCGGGGCAGGACGGAGAAGCGCAGGCCACGGTCGAGCGGCGCGGGACGGACGAGCATCCCGGGGTTGAGCACGTCGTCCGGGTCCCACACTCCCTTGACCCGTTCGAAGAGGCCGACCATGTCCGGGCCGTACATCCGCGGCAGCAGCTCCGCCCGCGCCTGCCCGTCCCCGTGCTCCCCGGACAGCGACCCGCCGTGCCCCACCACCAGCTCGGCGAGCTCCTCCGAGAAGCGGCGGAAACGGGCGACACCGGACTCGGTGAGGAGGTCGAAGTCGATCCGGACGTGGATGCAGCCGTCCCCGAAGTGCCCGTACGGCGTGCCGCGCAGCCCGTGCGCCGCCATCAGCGCCCGGAAGTCCCGCAGGTACGCCCCCAGCCGGGCGGGCGGCACCGCGCAGTCCTCCCAGCCCGGCCAGGCCTCGGTCCCGTCGGGCATCCGGGTCGCCGTACCGCTCGCCTCCTCCCGGATCCGCCACAGCGCGCGCTGACCCGCCGGGTCGGTGACCACGAGCGCGTCCACGACGTCGGCGGCCCGCACGATCGCCTCCGCACGCGCGCGTGCCTCGGCCGCCGACTCCCCGCCGGTCTCCACGAACAGCCAGGCCCCGCCCCGCGGCAGCGCCTCCGGGGACGGCACCAGGTCCGCCGCCATGCCCTCCAGGGTCAGCGGACCTCCCCCAAGCTCTCGGCTTCGCTCGAACAGGGGGGACCCCCATGGCAGCAGCCCGGCCGCGGCCTCCGCGGCCGCGCTCTCGTCCGCGTACGCCAGCACGGCCAGCGCCCGTGCGCGGGGTGCTTCGACGAGGCGTACGACCGCCTGCGTCAGCACGCCCAGGGTGCCCTCCGAACCGCAGAAGGAGCGGGCCACGTCGGCGCCGCGCTCGGGCAGCAGGGCGTCCAGGGCGTAGCCGGAGATGCGGCGGGGCAGGTCGGGGAAGCCGGTGCGCAGGCGCGCCGTCTCCTCCTCGGCCAGGGCGCGCAGCCCGTCCGGCGCCCCGGCCCAGTCCCTGCCGAGCCGCAGCCGCTCGCCCCGCGCGGTGACGACGTCCAGCTCGCGCACACTGTCAGCGGTCGTGCCCCACGCCACCGAGTGCGAACCGCACGAGTTGTTGCCGATCATGCCGCCGAGCGTGCAGCGGCTGTGGGTGGAGGGGTCGGGGCCGAACCGCAGACCGTGCGGGGCGGCGGCCTCCTGGAGCCGGTCCAGCACCAGCCCCGGCTGCACCACGGCCGTCCGCGCCCCGGGGTCCAGGGCGACCAGCCCGTTCATGTGCCGGGTGAAGTCCAGGACGACACCGGTGCCGGTGGCCTGCCCGGCGATGGAGGTGCCTCCGCCCCGGGCGACCACGGGCACCCCGCGCTCCCGGCACACCGCGAGCACCGCCGCCACGTCGTCGGCGTCACGCGGAGCGACCACGCCCACCGGGACCCGCCGGTAGTTGGACGCGTCCATGGTCGTCAGCGCCCGGGAGGTGACGTCGAACCCGACGTCACCCCGGACGACGGCACGCAACCGCGCTTCGAGATCCGTCATGCGTCCAGCATGCCCCCGGGGCCTCAGCCCTTGACGGCGGAGCTGGCCACTCCCTCGACGAACCAGCGCTGGAAGAACGCGAAGACGATCAGCACGGGCAGCACCAGCAGCACGCCGAAGGCGAGGATCTGTCCCCAGTCCGGGGGCTGCTGGCCCTGGAAGACGCTCATCTCCAGCGGCAGGGGGCGCACGGACGGGTCGGACACCATCAGCACCGGCCACAGGAAGGAGCCCCACTGGATGAGGAAGGTGAGGATCGCGACCGAGGCGAACACCGGCCGGGACATCGGCACGATGATCGCGAAGAAGGTGCGCCAGGGCCCCGCCCCGTCCAGCCGGGCCGCCTCCTCGATGCTCGGCGGGATCTTCTTGAAGAACGTGTGGAACTGGTAGATCGCGAAGGCGTTGGCGACGAACGGCAGCGCCTGGATGAACAGGGTGTTGCGCTGGCCGTTGAACATGTAGAACAGCGGCACCGCCACCGACTCGAACGGGATCAGCATCAGCAGCAGGACGAGGGTGAACACCGCGTTCTGCCCCCGCCACTTCAGCCGCGTCAGCCCGTAGGCCGCCATCGAGTTGACGATCAGCCCGCCCGTCACGACCACGAACGACAGCAGCACCGACACGCCCATGAACTGCCAGAAGTAGCCGGTGCTGTCGGAGTTGAGGCTGTCGAGGACGGCCGCGTAGTTGTCGAAGGAGAGGTGGGTGGGCAGGAAGCCGGACAGGCCGTTGAGGACCTCGTCGGACGGCTTGAGGCTGCCGAGGAAGAGGTAGAGCGCGGGGAGGGCGAAGACGAACGCCAGGACGCTCAGGACGGTGTAGTCGAGGACGCGGCGTACGGGCGTACGGGTCATGGCCATGATGGGTCAGTCCTCGTTGTCGGGCCGGACGACGCGGCGCTGGACGATGGTCAGGGCGACGACGATCAGGAAGAACACCACCGTGACGGCCGAGGCCTGGCCGATGTTGTTCTGGTCGAAGGCCGTGGTGACGGCCTGGTACATCACCGTGCGGGTGGCGTCCTCGTCCAGGCCGCCGCCGCGTATGAGGATGTACACCTGGTCGAAGACCCGGAAGGACAGCACCGAGGTCAGCATCGCGACGAAGACGAGGGTGCCGCGGATGCCGGGCAGGGTGACGTGCCGGAACTGCTGCCAGCGGGAGGCCCGGTCCAGCTGGGAGGCCTCGTACAGCTCGCCCGGGATCTGCTGGAGGCCGGCCAGCAGGATGACCATCTGGAAGCCGACGCCCTGCCACACCGACAGCACGATGATCGAGCCCATCGCGGTGAGGCCGTCGCCGAGCCAGTCGAAGGCACCCCAGTTGCCGAACGTGACCACGTCCAGAGCGGAGTTGAGCATGCCCTGCTCGCTGCGAGCGAGGATCAGCCGCCAGATCACGGCGACCAGTGCCATCGGGAAGACCACCGGCATGAAGAAGAAGGACCGGAACACGCCGATGGCCTTCAGCTTGCGGTTGAGCAGGATCGCCAGCGCCAGCGCGAGCCCCGTCTGGAGCGGTACGACGACCACGGCGAAGGTCAGGTTGTTCAGCAGCGCCCGCAGGAACGGGCCGGACAGGTCGGGGTCGGTGAACAGCCGCCGGTAGTGCTCCACACCGAAGAAGGCGGGCTCCAGCGGTGAACCGAGACGGACGTTGTAGAAGGAGAGCACCACGGCGTACCCGAACGGGATGCCGACGAAGGCGATCAGCCCGCCGACGGCCGGGGCGGCCATCAGCAGCCCGTGCAGCCGGTCACGGTTGCCGCGCGCGGGACGCGGGGGCTTGGCGGGGGACGCGGACGGGACGGCCTGCGCCCGGCCTCGGGCCGCGGCGTGCGCGGGTTCCACGGTTTTCACGACAGGGGTCCTCTTCCCGGCGGGGCGGGCGCGGTCGGTCCATGGCTGTGTCACCACGTCGACGGCGGCCCGCCCGGGCCGATACGTCCTGCGGGTTACGGGATCTCGTAGCCGGCGTTGTCGGTGAAGTCCCGGTCGATGGCGCGGGCGGCCTTGCTCAGGGCTTCCTGGGGGTCGGCACCGCCGTAGATCGAGTTCAGGGCCGTGTTGAACTTGGCGGTGACGGTGGGGTATCCGGCGGTCACCGGGCGGGTGACGGCGACGCAGGAGGCGCTGATGTCACTGTCGCCGCAGGGCTTGGCCAGTTGGTCGGCGAAGAGCTGGAGCGGGCCGCCCTTCTTGTAGAGGTCGCTCTTGGCCAGGGCGGTCTTGGTGGCGGGCACCGCGCCGTTGGCCTTCGTCATCGCGCCGACGTTGGTGTCGTTCAGCAGGTAGTCCAGGAAGGTGCCCGCGGCCTTGCCGTTCTTGCTCTTGGCGCCGATGCCCCAGGCCCACGAGCCCTGGCCGGCCTTGGGGCCGTTGCCGAAGTCCGGCAGCGGCACGACGGCGAGGTCGTCACCGAGGGCCTCGCTGTAGGCGGGGTAGTTCCAGTGGCCGACCCAGCTCAGCGCCACCTTGCCCTTGGCGAAGGCGTTGCCGTCGGTGTTGGGGTCGACGTAGGGCTTCCAGGACTGGAAGGTCTTCATCGCGGAGACGACCTTCGGGCTGTCCAGGGCGCCCTCGGCCTTGCCGTCCTTCAGCAGGCCGCCGCCGGCCGAGAAGACGATCGGGGAGAAGCCGAACGTGCCCCATTCGGAGGCCAGGCCGTACTGCTCCGATATGTCGAGGACCTTGCCGTCGGAGTCCTTGCCCTTCAGTGCCTTGAGGGCCTTTCCGAACTCCTCGGCGGTCCAGGCGTCGTCCGGGCTCGTCGGGTACTTCACGCCGGCCGCGTCCAGCAGCTTCTTGTTGGCGTACATGCCGAGCCCGGCGTCGAACATGCCCAGGCCGTAGTGCTTGCCGCCGATCTCGCCCTGCGCCTTGATCGCGTCGGTGGCGTTGCCGAGGGTCTTGGCGGAGACGTGGCCGTCGACCGGGGCGAGCTTGCTGTTGTAGACGAAGTTCGCCATCGTCGGGCCGTCGAACTCCAGCACGTCCGGCAGTTCCGAGGCGTCCGTGGCGGTGATGGTCTTCGTGTAGTCCTTCTCCGGTATGAGCTTCAGCTCGGCCTTGACCTCGCTCTGCGAGGAGTTGAAGGACTTCACCGCGTTCTGGAGCGCGGTCGCCTCGCTCGCCTGGCCCTGGTGGGCCCAGACGCTGATGGTGCCCTTGCCGCTGCCCTCCTCGGCGGAGGTGTCGCTGCCGCCGCCCCCGCCGCCGCAGGCGGCCAGCGCGGCCAGCGGCAGCAGGGCGAGGGCCGTCAGGCCCGTACGACGGTGTTTTCCGTGTCCGGTGATCATGGTGGTGCCTCCGAGCGGGTGTGCGGTGGGAGCGCGGGCGTTGGGGAGCAGGGGGGAGAAACGGGTGGGGAGGTACCGCTACCGGCCGGTGTGCGGCGGCGCGGTGGTCTCGCGGAGGATGAGGCGGATGGGCATCTCGACGGGGCGCGGCGATACGGCGTCCCGTCCGTCCAGGCGCACCAGCAGCAGCCGGGCCGCCTCCCGGCCCTGGGCCGCGACCGGCTGGGCCACGGTGGTCAGCCCGACCACCTCGGACAGCTCGTGATCGTCGAAGCCGACCACGGAGACGTCCTCGGGAACCCTCAGCCGGTGCCGGCGCAGGGCGCGCAGCGCGCCCATCGCCATCTCGTCGGACTGGGCGAACACGGCGGTGGGCGGATGGCGCAGCGCCAGCAGCTCGGTCATGGCCCGCTCACCGCCCTCGACCGTGTAACCGCCGTCGGCCTCCAGGGCGGTGTCGGGCTCGATCCCGGCGTCGGCGAGCACGTCCAGGTAGCCCTGCCGGCGGTCGAGGGGCGTGGTCCAGTGCAGTGGCTCGCTGGCGCCGGAGATCATGCCGATCCGCCGGTGGCCGAGGTTCACCAGGTGTCGCACGGCGCTCTCCGCGCCGCCGCGGTCGTCGATGCCGACCACCGTGAAACCGGGCCGGGCGCCGCCGACCGTGGTCGCCAGCGGCACGCCGAGGGAGCACAGGGCGGCGGCTTCGTCCGGGTCCGGGATCAGCAGGGACAGCACGGCGTCGACCCGCTTGCGGATCGGCAGCTTGGTGAAGAAGCGCTTGCGCGCCTCCGGTGAGCCGAGGTTGTACAGCAGGACGTCGTAGCCGGCGGCGCTGAAGACCTTCTCGGCCGCGTCCAGCACCGTACCGAAGAACCAGCGGCCGACGTACGGGACGACGACGCCGATGGTGTAGGTACGGCCGCTGGCCAGGCTGGAGGCCGAGCGCGAGGCGGTGTAGCCCAGTTCGGCGGCGGCCGCGACGATCCGGGCCCGCATCCCCTCCGACACTCCCGAACGGCCGCGCAGGGCGCGGGACACGGTGGACGCCGAGACCCCGGTGGCCTCGGCGACATCGGTGATGCTGACCGTCACGGGACGCTCCTTGATCGGGTGCGCGCCGCGTGGCCGGGGTCCGGAACACGTCGGCGGGAGGGGAGTGACGAGACCGTAAACCCGCTCACCTGGTTGCGCAAGCGTTTGCGTTCAGTTTTACTTCGGCTGACTCTCAGAGGAACTTCTCCCAGCAAGATCACAGCGCACACGTTTGAGTGCCGCTGTCGGCAGACAGGACCTGTCCATGCGATACGCGCCTCCCGGCCTCTGCGTGAACGACTTCGACCTCCTGCGCCACGCGGACGGCACCTACACCGTGCTGCACCTCCAGGGCCCGTGGACGGCCGAGTTCGACCACCTGCGCATGGAGACCTCGTACGGCAGGGCCACCTCCGCCGACCTGGTCCACTGGGAGCCGCAGGGCACGGCCTTCGGCAACGGCCTGCCGGGCCGCTTCGACCAGCAGGCGGTGTGGACCATGCACGCCTTCCCGCACGGCCCCGGCATGGCGATGTTCTACACCGCCGTCTCCGGACTCACCCCGGACGGCTGGCCCCTGCAGTCGATCGGCCTGGCCCGCTCCGAGCGCACCGACGGCACCGGCTGGCGCCGCCACGGCCCGGGGCCGGTCGTCGAGGCGGACGGGCGCTGGTACCGCACCGGCGAACGCATGGGCTGGCGCGACCCCTTCGTCGTCCGCGACGACGAGTCCGACGGCTGGGTGATGGTGGTCTGCGCCGCCGACGCCTCCCTGCCCGTCGAGGTCAGCGGGTGCGTCGCCTGGGCGACCTCCGACGACCTGGAGCACTGGACCGTCCAGCCGCCGCTGGTCTCCCCCGGCGACGTCGACGAGTTCGAGTGCCCGGTCCTCGAACGCCTCGACGACGGCGGCTGGCTGCTGCTCGGCTCCATCGGCGCCACCCGGGGCTTCGAGGCGTGGACCGCTCCGCGCCTGCGCGGCCCGTGGACCCGCCGCGGTCCGCTCGGCCCGACGGGCGCGTACGCCCCGCGCGTCGTCGCCGCCCCCGACGGCTCCCGCGTCGTGCTGCACACCACCCCGCGCCGCGTCGGCCTCACCGACTCCGGAGAGCGCTGCCGCGGCATGCTCGCCCAGCCCAAGTCCCTTGCCGTGCCGGCGGATTCGGCACCCCGCCTGGAGTGGTGGCCGGGCCTGGACCCCTGGCTCGGTGAGGAGACGCACGAGGCGCTGCTGCACGCGGTCGGCGACGTCGGCCTCTCCGGTCACACCGAGATCACCCTGCGCACGCAGGCCTGCGGACCGGACCGGCCCGCGCTCACGGTCGGCTGCGACGGCAAGGACCTCCGGGTCACCGGCCCCGACGGCACTCCGCTCGGCGAGACCCGCCTGCCGGAACCCGCCGCCTCGCTGCGCATCCTCACCGTCGGTGAGTACGTCGAGGTCTACGCAGACGGCGTCTTCGTCCTCACGACCCTGTGCTACTCCGGCCGCCCCGCTCCCTGGACGGCCACCACCGAGGGCGTGGCCCGCCCCGTCGCCGTCCGCCCCCTCCGGCTGCCGGACCCGCACCGCGACGACGCCTCGGCCGTCTGGCCCGGCCCGCCGCAGCAGTGACCTGTCCACACCCCGTCTCACCCGACGGACGACGTTTCGCCCAGGTTTCTGGAAACGGCTACGCTCCCCTGCGTGGCTGAGATCCAGATTCCTGCTGACATCAAGCCCGCCGACGGTCGATTCGGCGCGGGCCCCTCCAAGGTGCGGGTGGAGGCGCTGGACGCCCTGGCCTCCACCGGCACGTCCCTGCTCGGCACCTCCCACCGCCAGGCTCCCGTCAAGAACCTGGTCGGCCAGGTGCGCGAAGGCATCAGCGAGCTGTTCCAGCTCCCCGACGGCTACGAGGTGATCCTCGGCAACGGCGGCTCCACCGCGTTCTGGGACGTGGCGACCCACGGCCTGATCGAGAACAAGTCGCAGCACCTCAGCTTCGGCGAGTTCTCCTCCAAGTTCGCCAAGGCCGCCAAGCTCGCCCCGTGGCTGGCCGAGCCGGACGTCATCTCCGCCGACCCGGGCACCCACCCGGAGGCGGTCGCCGGAGCGGGCGTGGACGTCTACGCGTTCACCCACAACGAGACCTCGACCGGTGTCGCCATGCCGATCAAGCGCGTGGCGGGCGCCGACGAGGGCTCCCTGGTCCTGGTGGACGCCACCTCCGGCGCGGGCGGCCTGCCGGTCGACATCGCCGAGACGGACGTCTACTACTTCGCCCCGCAGAAGTCCTTCGCCTCCGACGGCGGCCTGTGGATCGGCGTCTTCTCCCCGGCCGCGATCGAGCGCGCCGAGCGGATCCACGCGTCCGGCCGACACGTCCCGGAGTTCTTCTCGCTGCCGACGGCGATCGACAACTCCCGCAAGAACCAGACGTACAACACCCCGGCGCTGGCCACCCTCTTCCTGCTGAACCAGCAGCTGGAGTGGATCAACGGCCAGGGCGGTCTGGACTGGTCGGTCCGGCGCACGGCGACCTCGGCCCGCACCCTCTACGGCTGGGCCGAGGACATCAAGTACGCCAACCCGTTCGTCACCGACCCGGCCAAGCGCTCGCAGGTCATCGGCACGATCGACTTCACGGACGAGGTCGACGCCGCCGCCGTCGCCAAGGTCCTGCGCGCCAACGGCATCGTCGACACCGAGCCCTACCGCAAGCTCGGCCGCAACCAGCTGCGTGTCGCGATGTTCCCGGCGATCGACCCGGCGGACATCGAGGCGCTCACCAAGTGCGTCGACTACGTGATCGAGAAGCTCTGACCTTCTCGCCTGAGTGACCTGGGGGCGCCCTGCTCGTGCGGGGCGCCCCTCGCTCGTGCTCAGACCGGCCGCGCGCCCGTGGCAGCCGGCGTCGAGCGCGCCACGCGGAACCCCACGTCGTCGATCCGGAACGTCGGGTGGCTCCGGCGGCGCACCGAGGCGCGGCAGCTCCAGTGCTCGTCGGACCAGCCGCCGCCGCGCAGCACCCGGTAGGTGCCGTAGACCTCGGCGTCGTAGAGGTCCCAGCACCAGTCCCAGGCGTTGCCCAGCATGTCGTACAGGCCCCAGGCGTTGGGCTGCTTGCCGCCCACGGGGTGGATGCGGTCGTCCGCGTTGCCGCGGTACCAGGCGATCTCGTCGAGCGGGCCGTAGCGGGGTCCGGTGCCGCCGGCACGGCAGGCGTGTTCCCACTCGGCCTCGGTCGGCAGCCGGTAGCCGTCGGCGGCGGTGTTCCAGCCGGCCTTCCCGTCCCCCGGCCGCACCTCGTACGCGGGGGTCAGTCCCTCCCGCCGGGACGCGGCGTTGCAGAACCGGATCGCGTCCCACCAGGACACGCCCTCCACGGGCAGCAGCTCACCCCGGGCCGCGCTCGGACGCTCCCCGGTGACCTCGGCGTACCAGGCCTGGGTGACCGGCACCGCCGACATGCGGAACGACGCCACCTCGACCGTCCAGCTGCGCTCGGTCCGCCGGTCGGACAGCGTGACAGAGCCCGCCGGGACCGTCCGCAAGTCGTTCGCCACACCGCCCCCAACGCCGAGTCCTGGTACCCCGGGTGCCCGTCGGCCGCTCCAAGTCACGGGCTGCCCTGGGATGTTGTGAACCTATCAAGTGGACAACCTGTGGGCGGCCTGTCATGATCCTTTCGCTCCGGGCCGGGGGCCCTGGGCAGTACGGGTGAAGTCCTGGAGGAATCGATCCTCCGGGGGAGGGACGGAACAGATGATGACTCGAATAACCAGTAGGGCCGGGCGCCTCGCCCTCGCGGTGGCCGGCGCGACTCTCGCCCTCGGCGTGAGCGTCGGCAGCAGCCCGGCGTTCGCCTACATCGAGGCCTGGCAGGGTGACGACAACGCCAAGGGCTTCGAAGGTGACCGCCGCCTGCGCGTCTGCGACATGGAGGCCGACACGAACGCGGTCGAAGGCGAGTACTTCCGCGTCTACGACAACAATTCGAGTCACCTCTGGGACAAGAACGGCGCCGGACCGGACAACTGCGTGAGGACCGGCGAGGGCGCGATCCTCAACAAGATCCGCGTCTGTGAGCAGCAGTTCGCCAAGCCGGACGCGTGCGGTTCCTGGGCCTACCGGATCTGAGCGACTTCCGTGCGCCCGTCGCCGTCATGGCGACGGGCGCGTTCTCGTGTTCGACCACTGCCTTCCTCGCAAGGAACTCCTGTGCGCAATCCCGTCCTCCACCTGCGTGACGTCCGGCTCGAACTGGCCGACCGTGTGCTGCTCAGCGGCGTCGATCTCACCATCGCGGAGGGCGAGTCCGTCGCGTTGACCGGACCCAGCGGCAGCGGGAAGAGCACGCTGCTCTCGTGCGTCCTGGGGCTCATCAGCCCGGACAGCGGGACCATCGAGGTGGCGGGCGCGGACGTCACCTCCCTGCGGGCCGGCGCCAGAGCACGCCACCGGTCACGCCACATCGGCATGGTCTTCCAGTTCGGCGAACTGCTCCCGGAGCTGACGGCTCTGGAGAACGTCATGCTCGCCGCCATGCTGGGCGGAGTGCGAAGCTCCCGCGGCCGGAGCGCCGCCGAAGAACTCCTCCACGACCTCGGCATCCCGGACACCTCGGTGGCGTCGGGATCGCTGTCCGGCGGGGAGCGCCAGCGGGTGGCGATCGCCCGGGCCCTGGTCAACAGG
The DNA here is from genome assembly GCF_009872555.1 of Streptomyces sp. SID5643. Taxonomy (NCBI): domain Bacteria; kingdom Bacillati; phylum Actinomycetota; class Actinomycetes; order Kitasatosporales; family Streptomycetaceae; genus Streptomyces; species Streptomyces sp. SID5643. Next base: position 2,713 of record NZ_WWIC01000361.1, on the reverse strand, counting down.
CCCTCCCTGATCCTGGCCGACGAACCCACCGGCGCGCTCGATGACGACAACCGCGATCGGGTCAGTCAGCTGCTCTACTCGCTGCCCTCCCGATGGGGCTGCGGGCTGCTGCTCGTCACGCACGACCAGAACGTGGCACTCGGCGCCGAGCGCGTCGCACGGATCACGGACGGGCGGATCAGCATGGGGGCTCCGACGTGGGGCGGATGAACGGGCGAGGCCTCACGCGGCAGCTGATGGCCATGGGGCTACGAGCCTCCAAGGGCGGTCCGGGGCACCGGCTGCGTAGTCTCGCGCTGGCCCTGGCCACCGCGTTCCTGTGCTGCACCGCCGGCACGACCGTCATCACCATGGCGGCGGACAGCGCGGAGCAGAGCCACGCCCAGGCGAGAGCACCCCGGTTCACCGGCAAGTTCCCGGGAGAGCGTGCTGTCGCCCACTGGCGGGAGAGCGGTGACACGGTCGGCGGCCTTCAGCACAGTGTCATCTTCGTCGAACCGCTGACCCCCGGTGCCCCGCCGCCCCCCGGCCTGTCCGCCTGGCCGCGGCCGGGGGAGGCCGTGCTCTCCCCGGCGCTCGCGGCGGCAGGGCAGCGGGAGGGGATCTCCGACCGTTACGGACGGGACGCCGGGAGGATCTCCGCCGAAGGTCTCACCTCTCCCTCGGAGCGCCTGGTCTACGTCGGACCGACGGCCGCCAAATCCCCTGAGTGGGACGAGACGATGGAGATCTCCGGCTTCGGCGACCCCGATCCCACACCGTTCGGGGACTCGATCGGCGTGGTCGACGCCGATGCGTTCATGGCGGCCGTCCTCGGCTTCCTGGGCCTTCCGGCCGCCGTCCTGACCGTGGTGGCCCTGCGCTCCGGTTCCGCCGCACGCGACCGTCGTACGGCTCTGCTCGACGCGCTCGGCGGCACGTGGCGGCACCGGGCCCTGGTGTGCGCGGGCGAAGCCCTGTGGCCGGTGGGGGCAGGTGCCCTGATCGGGACGGTGCCGCTCCTGGCGGCGGCGTACACCGATGTCGCCGTTCCGCTCACCGGCTACACGCTCTCGGCGGCGGCCGTTCGCGCCTGGCTGCCGGCCGTCCTCCTCGGCGCGGCCGGCGCGGCGGCCGGAGTGCTGGTTGCCTCGGTGCTGCTGCACCGGAAAAAGGGGGACGGCCGTTCCCCCCGGACGCTGACCGAGGGCCGGGTGAAGCGGCGTTACGCGGTGCTGTGCGCGCTCGGCCTCGTGCTGGCGATGCCGGTCGATCTCGGGCCGCTGGCTCCGGACTACCGCGTCAGCATCGTGCAGTACGCGATCGGCATCGTCCTGACGCTCGCGACCCTGCCCTCGCTGATCGCCTGGGCGATGACGGCCCTCGGGCGCCGGCTGGCCGGCCGGTCCATCGCGAAGCGGTATCCGGGTGGGCTCATCGCCGGCCGCTGGCTGCACGCGTACCCGGGAGTCATCGCGCGCCTGGTCGTCGCCGTCGTGGTGGGCCTGGGGCTGGTCAGCCAGGTGCAGCTGTGGGTGAGCCGGACCACGGTGGCGGCCACCGAGGCCAGGCAGACTTTCGACGCCCTGGGGGACAGCGTCCTGATCGTCAGAAGCCGTCTCCAGCCGGCCTCGCACATCAAGGCGTTCCAAGCGGACCTGGGAGAGGGCCGCGCTGTGTTCGCGCTGCTCCCGGACCGCCGGGAGCCGGCCGTGCTCACCGGTCCCTGTGCGAGCTGGAAGGCCGTTCAGCTCCCCTGCCCGTCCTCCCGGTCCACCGTCCTGCGCGACGGTGACCGGCGGCTGAGCGAGCTGGGCCGCTGGGAGACCGGGACGCCGGACCTGCGCGTCGCCACCGGCGACATCCCCACGACGGGTGGACGCGGTGGCATCGCCGAGGTCAAACTCGTGGTGATCTCCCGCCCGGGTGACGCGTCGGCCGCCGGCACGGTCCGGGAAGCGGCCTACCGCCATCTGGGCACGGCGCCCCTGGTCAACGTCCTCGCGGGCGCGCAGCTGGGTGGCGCGCTGCTGGACGAGACCATCGCGAACTGGGTGACTCTGCTCGGCCTGGCGGGCATGCTCATGGCCGCACTCGCCGCCGCCTTCAGCGCCTTGGCGGAGTTCCAGGCCTTCGGCAGCCGGCTCGCTCCCGTCGGCGTCCTGGCGGGAGACCCACGCGTGTTCCGGTCCACCGCACTGTGGTACCTGTCCGTGCCGATCGGCGTGGCCGGTTGCGCCGGTGCCGTCGTGTCCGCCGTCCTCGGATATCCGATGGTCACCACGGGCGGGGCGCGCTGGGCTCCGGAGCTCACCGCGGTGACGGTGGCGGGGAGCACGCTGCTTGCGGTCTGCGTCGGCCTCGCGGGAGGCCAGGGAGTGGTCGCCCGGGCCAGGAGCTGGAGACCGGGCGCCGACTGACCGGCCCGGGCCCACGCGCGCGAGAGGCGCCCGGGAAACCCCGGGCGCCTCTCCTGTCACATCGGTCGATGCTCAGCCGGCAGAACTCACCGGTTGAACCCCAGGATCCCCCGCAGGCCCTCACCCACCGCCGCGACGGCGGGCTGCGGCGTGCTCGGCGCCTGCGCCGCCGACTGCGGCTTCGGGTCGGGGTTCTTCTTGCAGACGGCATCGGCCACGCCGCTGCCGTGCGGAACCTTGCCGTTGGTCAGGTACGTGGCGAGGTGCTTGTCGAGGCAGGCGTTGCCGCTCAGCGTGATGCCGTGGTTGCCGCC